>CAIOSS010000323.1 GCA_903860995.1 uncultured delta proteobacterium
AGACCTGCGCCACGCACGCCCCGTCGCGGCACGACGTCCCGGCGGCGCAGGCGGAGCTGGTGGCGCCGCTCCCGTTGGCCGCGCACACGCTACGGGTGCGCGCGTCGACGCACGCGGCGGCGTTGGGGGCGCAGCGCTGGGCGGCGCAGGTGCGGTCGGCGGCGCAGAACTGCCCGCTCGCGCAGTCGACGTCGGCGGCGCAGTCGACGCAGACGCCGCCGGGGTCGCACACCTGGTCGAAGGCGCTGCACTGCCGCGACGAGGTGCACGGCGTCGGCGCCGCGACGCAGCTCCCGGCCCGGCAGACCGACGGGGCGGTGCAGTCGACGTCGGAGAGGCAGTCGACGCAGCGCCCCGCGGCGGTGTCGCAGACCTGGCCGGCGCAGGTGCGCGACGACATGCAGGCCGTGGCCGCCACGCAGCGACGGGCGCTGCACACGGGGGTCGCTCCGGCGCACTGGGCGGCGGTCACGCACTGCACGCAGCGGCCGGTGAGCCGATCGCAGACGCCCGCCGCGCAGTCGCGGTTGGACGCGCACGCCGTCGGGGGGACGTCGACCGGGGGGACATCGACCGGAGGGACATCCTCCGCGGGGACATCGACCGCGGGGACATCGACCGCGGGGACATCGACGGGCATCGCGCCGTCGCTCACACCGAGGTCCGCGGCGGCGTCCGGGAAGGGGCCGCCGGGATTCGACAAGGCCTTGGGCGAGCAGGCGGAGAGCAGGAGCGAGACCACCACAATGCGAGACGCGCACATCATCCATCGACCTCCCAGAGGGTGCGCCGACGCTACCACGCGGGCGCCAAAGCCTCTGACAGACGGTGGCCGAGGGGTTCTAGTACCGTTCCACAGGGGACTTGAGGGCCCGGGCGGGCGCTCCCCTCGATCGGCGAGGCCGGTGATCGCAGGCTCAGGGCGGGTGCTCCCCTCGATCGGCGAGGCCGGTGACTGCACGCCTGGGCGGGCGCTCTGCTCAACCCGTCAGAATTCCTGCGGCGAGGTACTACGACCCTCTCAAGGGAAGGCGAAGACGCCGCCCTGCGGGTGCGCGGCGGCGACCTCGTCGGCGTGCGCGACGATGCGGTCGCGGCGGGTGAGCACGGCGGCGATCTGCGCCTCGGAGAGGCACGGCCCGAGCGGGTCTTCGGCCATGGCGCCTTGGAGGGACTGCGCCGTGAGCCCGCGCAGCGCGCGCAGCAGCGACGGGGAGAAGCGCTGCACATGGTCGAGGCGGGCGGCCTGGTCGCTGGGCCTCGCGCCGAGGCCGCCGTTGATGGCGCTGAACGACGCGCCGTTGTCCATGAAGAGCATCGGCAGCGGGGCTTCGGCTGCGGGGGCGCGCTGCCGGAGGATGTTGCCGCCCGACCAGCGGTCGACGTTGTCTTCGAGGAAGTCGAAGAGCAGCAGGGCGGAGAGCTCGGCGGCGAGGCTCACGTCGGGGGCTAGGAGGGGGCGGGTGATGTCGAGGAGCTCGGCGTAGCGCTCGACGCCGGGCACGGGCTCGAGGGCGCCCGGCACCCAGTACATCATCGCGCCGGGGACCTCTTCGGCGCGCCCGAGCAGCTCGGTCATCACCCGCTGCGAGAAGGCCGTGTCGCCCGAGGCGTCGGCGGCGCGCTGGAGGGTCTCCCGGGGCATGAGCCGCCCGCAGGCCGGCGGGGTGCGGGGCAGGTCGAGCAGGCGGCCGAGGCGGTACGCCGCGAGGTCGGCGCGGTAGTTGGCCCCCTCGGCGCGCTGCTGCGGCTTGAAGAGAGCGCGCTGCCCGCCGGTGAGCCAGACGCGAAACGACAGGGTGCTGCCGCCGCGGTTGCGCTCGATGCGCTCGATGGGGGCGCGGCAGAGGCGGGCGAGCTGCGCGGCGTCATCGCCGCCCAGGAAGCCACGGCCGTGGGTCCATACGCCCGCGTCGGAGGAGGCGGGGCGCGCCATCGGGGGGCCGAGGCGGGAGCGGGGGAGGGGGGAGACGTCGGGCGGCGCCGCGGCGGGCGCCGTGGAGGGGACGACCCGGACGGCGACCTCGGGCGGTCGGACGGATTCTGGATCGCGGCATGCAACGCAGGCCACGATGACGGAGACCAGATGGACCCACGATTGACGATGCAGAAGCGGTGTGGCAAGCGTGCGCGGCATTCGAGGACCGATCCAGTGCGAACCCTCTATCACAGCGCCGGGCAGAAGGCGCTCGCCTGGGCGCTGATCGTCTCTGGCTACGCCCTCCCCGCGTCGGCCGTCGACGTGTGGACCACGCCCAACCCGGGCATCCGCCACCTTCACCGCACGACGCCGGCGCCCGCGGAGTTCCACGCGCTGGTGATCGACCTCGACGTGCCGGGGGTGCAGATCCGCTGCACGCCCCCGCGCGAGCGCTGGAAGAGCACCAGCGCCTACGCGCGCGACGCCAACCTCTCCGCGGCCATGAACGGCGGCTTCTGGGGCCTCTTCGGCCAGGGGGCCGAGGGGCTCGCGGCGGGCGGCGGGCAGATCTGGGGCAGCGACGACGCCGAGCACGGGTTCTTCGCCGTGACGGCCACCGGGCGGGCCTTCGTGTCGCCGCCCAGCGACGTGGTGCAGGCCGGTCGGCGGCGCATCACCGACGGCGTGTCGGGCCGCCCGATGATCGTCGACAGCGGCCGCATCGCGACGGAGCTGTACACCTTCCCGCGCACCTTCAGCCGTGAGCCGCGCTCGGCGGTGGGGGTGTCCGAAGACGGGCGCAAGGTGATCCTGGTGACCGTCGACGGGCGCCGCGCCACCAGCCGCGGCGGCACCCTCACGGAGATGGCCGAGCTCATGATCGAGCTCGGCGCCGTGCGCGCGATCAACCTCGACGGCGGCGGCTCGACGACGATGTACGTCGGCGGCGAAGGGGGCGTGGTCAACCGCCCGTCGCGCGGCTGGGAGCGCGAGGTGATCAACCACATCGGCGTGCTCGCGCCCGCTCCCCCCGCCGCTGCAGCTGCGGCGCCGGTGGTGCAGGCGACGCCCGCGGCGGTGGTGGCCGAGGCCGAGCGCGCGCGGCGGCAGCCGCAGGCGGGCGGCGGCGACGTCGAGCAGGGGCAGGGCACGGGGCTGCGCGGCTGGCTGCGGGCGAAGTTCGGGCGGCTCGCGGCCATCGACCGGCTGCACCTCGGGCGGCACCGCGAGGTGGTGGTGCCGGTGCTCTCCGTGGCGGCGGTGCTCTTCGTGCTGTCGGCGATGTTCTGGGCGGTGTCGCGGGTGCGGCGCGCCCGGTCGCGCGCCCTGCACGCCCGGGAGGGCTGAGCGGTGTCCGCGCCGGCGGTGGGTACGGGCTCCGCCCTCGAGCGGCGCATCGTGCGCGAGGTAGGCCGGGCCGTCGTCGAGCACGGGCTCATCGAGGAGGGCGACCGGGTGATGGTCGCGCTCTCCGGCGGCAAGGACAGCTACGCGATGCACGAGGCGCTGCGCATCCTGCAGCGGCGCGCGCCGGTGAAGTACGAGCTGGTGGCGGTGCACCTCGACCAGGGGCAGCCGGGCTACGACGGCGCCCCGCTGCGCGCGTGGATGTCCGCCCAGGGCGGCGAGTGGCACATCCTGCGCGAGGACACCTACTCGGTGGTCGTCGACAAGGTGCCGGAGGGGGCGACGTACTGCGCGCTGTGCTCGCGGCTGCGCCGGGGGGTGCTCTACCGCGCGGCGACGGAGCTCGGGTGCACGAAGATCGCGCTGGGCCACCACCGGGAAGACGCCATCGAGACGCTGCTGCTCAACCTGTTCTTCGCGGGCAAGGTGGCGGCGATGCCGGCGCGGCTGCGCTCGGACGACGGCGCCAACGTGGTGATCCGCCCGATGATCGGGTGCGCCGAGGAGTGGCTCGCGGAGTATGCCGTCGAGCGGGCGTTCCCCATCCTGCCGTGCAATCTCTGCGGGTCGCAGTCGCAGGCGCAGCGCAAGCAGGTGAAGGCGCTGCTGGGGCAGCTGGAGTCGGCGCACCCCGGGGTGAAGGCTTCGGTCTTCGCGGCGCTGGGCAACGTGCGCCCGACGCAGCTGCTCGACCGCAGCCTCGCGCTCAAGGCCGAAGACCAGCGCGACGACCGCGGCTCGAAGCCCGGTCGGGTGCGGGCGCCGCTGCTGGGGAGCGACGGCCGCCTGCGGGTGCTCGACGAGTAGGCGACCTCGCCCTGCGCTGCCGCGCCGTCCCGACGTCGACCCCGGTATCGTCCCCGGCGTCCGCGCTCGCCCGTCCGACCGTGTCATCCCCTCCTCGGTCGACGGCGGAAGGAGAGCCACAGCGCGATAGCGCATGTGCCCTGACGAGAGCGACAACCCGCCTCCCGGACAAGCGATTAGAGTGCGCGTGGGACGCACCCCGAGGAGATCCCCGACCCGATGATGTTCAGACAACTCTTCCCATGGATCGCCGTCGCCGCACTGGGCGCCGCGCTGTTCGGCTGTACCAGCGGCACCGCCATCGTCGGCGGCAACGCCGACGGCGGCACGATGGACGTCGCCGTCGACGTGCAGTGCACCACCGCGCAGACCCGCTGCGGCGCGGCCTGCGTCGACCCGCAGTCCGACCCCGACAACTGCGGCAGCTGCGGCACCCGCTGCGCGCGCATCGAGGCCTGCGTGATGGGCCGCTGCGCGCTCCAGTGCCCGAGCGGCCAGGCGGCGTGCAACGGCCGCTGCGTCGACCTCGGCACCGACCGCGCCAACTGCGGCGCGTGCGGCACCAGCTGCGCCAGCGGACAGGTGTGCGCCAACCGGCAGTGCGGCCTCGAGTGCGGCGCCAGCCTCGCGACCTGCGCGGGCTCCGCCAGCGACGCGGGCGTCTCCGACGGCGGGGGAGAGCGCTACTGCGCCAACACCCGCACCGACCGCAACAACTGCGGCGGCTGCGGCATGGCCTGCGCCGCGGGGCAGATCTGCGACAACGGCGCGTGCGCCCTCAGCTGCCCGGCGGGCCAGTCGGCCTGCGGCGGGCGCTGCTTCGACCTCAGCGCCGACAACGCCCACTGCGGCGCGTGCGGGACCGCCTGCGCGAGCGGGCAGGTCTGCTCGGCGGGCACCTGCCAGGTGTCGTGCCTCGCGGGCACCACCAACTGCTCCGGCGCCTGCCGCGACCTGAGCACCGACAACGCCCACTGCGGCGCGTGCGGCGCGGTGTGTCCGAGCGGCCAGGTGTGCTCCGGCGGGATGTGCCAGGTGTCGTGCCTCGCGGGCACCACCAACTGCTCGGGCGCCTGCCGTGACCTCCAGGTGAGCAACGGCAACTGCGGCGGCTGCGGGATGGCCTGCGCGAGCGGGCAGGTGTGCTCCGCGGGCACCTGCCAGGTGTCGTGCCTCGCGGGCACCACCAACTGCTCCGGCGCCTGCCGCGACCTGAGCACCGACAACG
>CAIOSS010000324.1 GCA_903860995.1 uncultured delta proteobacterium
ATAGCCGCCGGGGTGGACCGGGTGGCACTTCACGAGGCGCCGCGCCGCCAGCCACGAGCCGCGCGCGGCGCCGAAGCGGTCGATGCACGCGGTGGCGTAGCGCGAGCACGAGGGCTCGAAGCGGCAGACGTTGCCGAGGAGGGGAGAGAGCGTCGCGCGGTACACGCGCAGGAGCAGGAGCAAGAGGGAGCGGATCACGTCGCGGCACCTCCCGCGCGGGGCGGGTTGGAGGGCGCCGAGGCCTTGGGGGTGCGATCACCGCCGCGGCGTCGGGCGAAGGCCGCGCGAATCTCCGCACACGCTTCTGCAAATGCAAGCGCGGGACACGCTTCTCGGGCAATGACCACGACCTCGCAGCCCGCCGGAAACAGCTCCGGGTGCAGCCGGAACACCTCCCGCAGAACGCGCCGCAGGCGGTTTCGCCGCACGGCGTTGCCGGTCTTCTTGCTGGTGACCAGGCCCAGCCGGGCGGGGGCGTCGTCGCCGCGCTCTCGCACGATGACCACCAGGTGCGGGGCGTGCAGCCGCCGCCCGCCCTTCTGCGTGGCGAGAAACTCGTCGCGCCGCAGGATGCGCCGGGACTTGTCGAAGCCCGCGCTCATGGGAGTGGTCTTGGGGGGGGGAAGTGGGTGTGAGTTCAGGGGACGGGCGCTAGAGGCGCCCCGCGCGGGCTAGTGGTGGAGCCCGGCGGGCCGAGAACTACTTCTTGTAGTTGGTGATCGACAGGCGCTTGCGGCCCTTGGCGCGGCGGTTCTTGAGGACGGTGCGGCCCCCCGCGGTCGCCATCCGGGCGCGGAAGCCGTGGGTGCGGGTGCGGTGGACGCGGCTCGGTTGATAGGTGCGCTTCACGATATTACTCCTCGAACGGGCCGCGGAAACAAACACGCGGTTGGCGCCGTGTCAAGCGGTGCGGTGCGAGCTCATCCCGCGGCACCCGGCGTTCGTCCGAGCGACGCTCTACCCGCTCACCCGCTGGACTTCAAGAGCCCCGCGTCGAGGAACGAGAAGGCCCCGTCGCGGCCGAGGATTACGTGGTCGAGTAAGGGCAGCTCGATGGCGGCGCCGACCTCGGCCACGCGGCGGGTGAACTCGGCGTCCTCGGGGCTCGGCGTCGGGTCGCCGGAGGGGTGGTTGTGCACCAGCACCATCGAGGCGCCGCCCTCGCGGACGGCGAGCGCGAAGACCTCCCGCACCCCGAGCGCGACGCCCGCGGGGGTGCCGTTGGCGAGCACCCGCTCGGCGACGAGGCGCTGCTTCACGTCGAGCACGAGGGCGACGACGCACTCATCGGGCAGGTCGACCATGCGCGCCGACCAGTTGCGGACGATGTCGCGGCTGGAGGTGAAGGGCATCCGCCGCGGGGGCGGCGCGCATCGGGCCCGCTGGACGAGCTCCCAGGCCGCGAGCAGGCGCGTCGCGAGGTGCGGGCCGACGTCCTGCGCGAGCGAGCCGGGGCCCGCGCGCAGCACGCCCCGCAGCCCGTCGTGGGTGGCGAGGAGGTGGCGCCCGAGGGCGGCGGCGGAGAGGCCCCCGTGGCCGCGGCCGAGGGCGAGGCGTAGCACCTCCGCGTCGCTCAGGGCGTCGAGGGCGAAGCGCCGGCGTCGGGGCAGCGGTCGGGCGGGGCGAGGCGACTGGTTGTCATTGGCGGCTCGGGTGGGCATGGCGGAGCCCCCTCACCACGCGGCGTGCCGCGCGGATTCATCGATAGAACAAGCGTCGTGGGGGTGGCGGCGGGTGGCGGCGGGTGGCGGCGGGGGTGGCGGCGGTCAGTCGCCCTGCTGGCCCTGCATCATGTCCTGCATGCGGCGTCGCGCGCCGCGGGCCTGGTTCTGCATCCCTGCGACCTGGGCCTGGGTCTGCCGGAGCTGGAGCTGCGTGGTGGCGAGCTCCTGCTGTGTGGTGGCCTGCGCCTGCTGGAGCCCCGTGACCTGCTGCTCGAGGGCGGCGGTGCGCTGCTCGACCATCTGGACCCGCTGCTGGAGCGCCGTGATGTCCACGCCGGGCGCGGCCGCGGGCGCCGCCACCGGCTGCATCTGCACGGCGGGGGCGAGGGCGGGCGTCGGCGCGGGGGCAACGGTGGGACTTGAGGCGGGCGGCGCGTCGTCCCCGGCGTTGCGGCGGGTGCAGGCGGCGGAGAGGAGTGTGAGCAGCAGGGCGCGGGGGAGGAGCATCGGTTTACGGGAAGGGGTAACGGGTTCGCGGTGGGCGCGCAATGGCGCGAGGGCGCCCGCCGGCTCCGTCGGCCCGCGGCGCGGGACAATCGGCGATAGGCTCCGCGGGGTCCATGCGAACCGCGCTCACGGTGCCGTGCCTCGTCGCCCTCGCGGCGTGCTCCCCTCGGAGGGCGAGGCCCGGCACCCGCCCAGGCCCGCGATCACCGGCCTCGCCGATCGAGGGGAGCACCCGCCCAGGCCTGTAGTCCCCGGCGTGAGCGTCGACTGCCGACTCTGCTCGACCTCCAACCCCTTCTGTCAGCCCGCCGGGTATGCGAGCGATCCGGCGGCGCCCGCCTGCATGCGCTGACCACCGCTCCGGCGTCGACGCCGGGAGCCCGGTTGATAGACTGCGCGCCGTGAAGCTCCCCGGAAGACGTTCGGCCCTCGGCGCCGTGATCGCCCTCGCTGCCTGCAGCGACGACTCCATCAGTAACACCACCGGCGCCGACGGAGGCGCCCGCTGCGAGGGGCTCTGCGGCTGCGCGCTCGCCGGCCCGCCCGACCTCACCCGCGCTGGGGCGGGGAGCCCGTCGGACTCCTCCAGCGACGACCAGCGGGCCGCGCTCCAGCGGGCCAACCTGTGGCGCACCTCCGCGGGCCTCGCGCCGCTCAACGCCCACGCGATGCTGGAGCAGGCGGCCACGGCGCACTCGCGCTTCATGGTGTCCAACCCGTCGAGCTGCTGGCCGGGGGCGCACAACGAGGTGATGAGCGCCTCGTGCGGTGGGTTCACCGGCGCGGGGCCCGGCGCGCGCGCGACCGCGGCGGGCTACCGGCCGGCGGCGCTCGGCGAGGTCATCAACTGGGAGTCCACGCCCGCGGCCTCCATCGACGGCTGGATCTGGACCGTCTACCACCGCTTCCCCTTCGTGAACCCCGAGTACACCGAGGTGGGCTTCGCCGCCGTGCCGGGCACCTTCGGCGGGCGGCGCACCAACTTCAACACCATGGAGTTCGGGCGCCCCGCGGGCGCGAGCGCCACTGCCCTCACCGAGCCCGCGGTGTTTCCGCCGCCCGGCCAGACCGGGGTGCCGGTGCTCTTCCGCGGCAACCTGGAGGGCCCGACGCCGCCGTTGCCCGCGACCGGGCGCTGGCCCAGCGGGCCCGTCATCACCGTGACCTTCCCCTCGCAGGAGTTCGAGCTGACGGTGCACAAGGTCTACGACGCGTCCTGCGCCGAGGTGCCGAGCTCGTACTTCAGCGCGCGCACCAGCGACGACCCCAACGTGCGCAGCCTCGCCCGGCGCATCGCGTTCTTCTATCCCGACGCGCCCCTCGCGGCGTCGAGCGAGTACACCGTCGAGGCGCGCGGCACCGTCGACGGCCAGGCCTGGTCGAGGGTCTGGCGCTTCACCACCGGGCGCTAACGACGCAGTGCTACCGGCCGTCGGCGCGGGTCTGCGTCCTCGCGCCGTCCGCGCGGGTGCAGGTGCAGGCCCCGAAGGCCACGCGACGGCCTCCGCCCGCGGGCGTGGCGTCGGAGGGGCCGATCTCGCCGCGGGTGTAACCCTGCTGGTGGCAGTACGACTGGCACCGCTGGCGGCGCCCGGCGTCTTCGGCGGTCACGCCCGCGAAGGTCGTGCACGTGCCCAGCACCGTCATGACGAGGCCGACGAGCATCGCGCGCTTGCGCCCGGGGCCGTGCCGCCCGCCCAACACCTCGCCGATGACCTGGAATTGCCTTGTTTTCGAGGCGCCGCCGCTGCCGAAGAGCACCCCGGCGAAGAGGCCGAAGCCGATGAAGGCCAGCGCGATTCCAACGGCCATGACTGGGTGCATGCGGTGCTCCTGCGGGGGATCGTCGCCAGCTCAGGTTGATGTCGGGGCCCTTCACCCGCGGGGCCCGGCGGTCGGGCAGCACCGTACAGAAGGGGGGAGGGGTTGACGACCCCGGGGGGCTCAACGGTTTGCCCCCCGCGGTGGGGGAGGGACGTGGAGGGGAGTCAGCGCAGGACGTTCATGGCGGCGGCCGGGGGGATATCGCCCGGCGCGCGCGGGTACAAGCGACGGTCGGTGACCGACCGTCTCAGCCGGCGCGAAGCTCTTCCCGGGCGCGCATGAGGGCGAAGCCCAGGAGGTTCTCTCCCTCCCAGCGCAGCGGGTC
The DNA here is from genome assembly GCA_903860995.1 of uncultured delta proteobacterium. GTDB lineage: Bacteria > Myxococcota_A > Polyangia > Polyangiales > SCUS01. Next base: position 4,321 of record CAIOSS010000324.1, read on the forward strand.
GTCCGCGCCCTCGATGGCGGCCCCGAGGCCGATGCCCCACACGGCGTCGAAGGGCGACGCCTCGACCAGCACCGCGTCGCCGGTACCGAGCAGGAAGGCATTCAGCGAAGGGTCCTGGGAGAACTTCGCGACGTTGCCGCGGATGACCAGCTCGAAGCACGCCGTCCTCCACCCCGCCTCGTCGAAGGCCCGCACCGTGCGCCCGAGCTTCTTCACCACCGCGGGGTCGTTCGTTGCGAGGATGGCCGCGAGCGTCGCCTCGTCGCCGAAGAGCCGGGCCTTGCCGGCCATCATCCACTGCTCCGTGGAGGTGTATCCGACGCCGTCGAGGGTGAAGGCGCACGCCCACCACTGCGAGAGGCAGGCGGCGGTGATCCGCCCGTCGGGCGACGGGTGGTGCCCCCAGAAGAACTCATAGCGAAAGGTCTGCCCCGCCCGCACCGCAGCGCGGAGGCCCCCGAGGTTGTCGATCATGGTCGCGACCGTAGCCCATGGGTCTGATGCGCGCGACGGCGCTCCGAAGCGCGTGCTGGAGAGCCCCGACCTCGTCGCCCTCTGGCGCAGGGACCAAGGTCAGCCCGGCGGGTCGTAGATGCGCCGCACGTCGGCCCCGCCGACGAAGGCGTACGACCCGGCGGCGCCGTAGCCGTACACGACCACGCCGAAGGGCCGCTCGCCCGTGAAGCGGTGCGCGCCCTCGGACCGCAGGCACCGGCGCGACTCGTAGGTCACCCCGGCGAGCTCGCCCGCGAGCTCGATGGTGCAACCGGTCGGCGCGCGACCGTCGACGGTGACCGCGGACCCGGGCTCGGCGACGACGACGCCCCAGCTCTGCGTCCATGTTCCGGGGGTCAGGATGAGGTAGTCCGAGCGCAACTGGCCCACGGGCGGGAACACCGTGAGCGAGGGGTCGCCGGTGCACGCCCCGTCGACGAAGTGGTTGCTGATCAGGATCTGCCCCACGATGATCGGCTTGTCCGCGGAGACCACCACGTCGTCCCGGGTCCAGGTGGTTCGCACCTCGCCCGGCCGTAGCGTGCAGGCGTCGAAGGGCGCCGGCAGCGAAGTGGTGGCCCGGTTCGCACGGCGCACGCTCCTGCGGCGGCGGCGATGCCACAAGGGCCGGTGCGTCCCAACCTCGACCGGAACGCGGTCTCGCCATGGGCGTCCCCGAGCGGGAGTCCGCAGCGCTCACGGCAGCTGGCAGGCGAGGGTGAAGCGGTCGACCACGGCTTCGCCCGCCCCACGCGCACAGCGGTGGTCCCGCGTGCTACGGGATCAGCGCAGACAATGAGTCCGATCGTCGACCGGGTCCGCAAGCTCATCGCCCTCGCCGGGTCCCCCAACGAACACGAGAGCCGCACCGCGGCCGCCATGGCGTGTCGCCTCATCCGCGAGCACGGACTGCGCGTCGATGACCCGTCGCCCCACGCGCGCCGCGCCGCGCCCGATGCGCCGCGCCGCCGCACCCACGGGCCCTACACCCGCGACCGCGCCGCCCGCGGCCACGCCCGCTGCCGCGAGTGCTCCGAGCCCATCGACGACGGCGAGGCCTTCCGCGACGACGTCGGGGCGCCCGTACACGGCGACTGCATCCCCTCCGGCGAGCGCCCGTGACGGGGTGACGGCCCCCCGGGCGCTCGCCGCGCAGTCGACGCAGCCCGTGACGGCAGAGAGCCCGCGCCCGGCGCGCATCACGCTGGCCAACGCGCTCTGGGCCCAGCGGGGAGCTTCATCGCCGTCGACGAGAACGGCACCGAGGCCGCCGCGGCCACCGCCGTGATCGGCGAGCCCGTGAGCGCGCCGCCGCAGGCGACCTTCGCCGCCGACCGGCCCTTCGTGTTCGCCATCCGCGCGGGCAACGGTACGCTGCTCTTCCTCGGGCGCGTGTTGAACCCCGCCGTCAGCGGATCGGACCCGACGGGCGCGCCACGCCACGCCGCCGCCCGCGCGGTCAGAACTGCACGTGGTAGACGCTCTCCGCCGCTGCGGCGCCCAGGGCCGCGATGCGCCCGCCCTCGGCGGGGCGCTGATCGATGCGCTCGATGGGGAGCCCCGCGTAGTGCTGGCGCACCTCCGCCTCGGGCACGGAGAACGGCGGCCCGGCCATGGCCTCCTGCGGGTACTCGACCGAGACGAGGAGCCCGTCGGCTCCGCGGGGGAGCAGCGCTCGCAGGTGGGCGACGTAGCGGTCACGCAGCGCCTCGGGGAGCGCGATGAGGGCCGCGCGGTCGTAGAGGGCGTCGACGGGCCCGAGGAGCTCCGGCGTCGTGGCGAAGAAGTCGCCGACCAGGATGGTGATGCCGCCGTGGGCATACGCGGTGAAGCCCCCGCGCGCGGTGACGGCGGGGCTCGGCCCGTGCTCGGAGAAGAAGGCGCGGGCAGCGTCCTCCACCAGCTCGACGCCCACCACGGTGTGACCGCGGGCGGCCAGGAAGGCGAGGTCTTCGGTCTTCCCGCAGAGCGGGACCAGCACGCGGCGCGCGGCCCCGAGCACCGCCACGTGCGCCTGGAGGAAGGCGTTGGGCGCCCCCTCGTGGAACCCGATCTGCCCAGCGCGCCAGCGGCTCTCCCAGAAGTCAGGGGTCATGCCCCAAGGCATACCAGCGATCGCTGCTACGGACCGCGACTACCGCTGCGCGAGCAGCGACCCGACGCCCCGCAGCCCGAGGATCGCCCCCGCCGTGATCACCCCGCCCGCGAGGCCCCCCGCGACGCCCGCGGACACCAGGTCGGCGCCCGTGAGGTAGAGCCCCTCCACCGGGGTCTGCGCGCGGATCGGGAGCCGGTAGCGGGCCGGGTCGTGGTCGATGCCGTAGAGCTCGCCGCGGGGATGGCTCGCGAAGTGGCGCGTCGACAGCGGGGTCGACAGCTCGGCGTGGTCGACCTTGCCCCGCAGCTGCGGCAACCGGGCGAAGAGCGCCTCCAGCAGCCGCTCGGTGAAGCGCGCCTTGAGCGCCACGTAGTCGGGGCCCCGCTTCATCCACGCGGTGTCCTTCCACCGCTCGACCCACTCCCAGGGGCAGAGGGTGATGAGGTCGATGGTCGCGCGCCCGGGGTAGCGATCGCGGTAGCTCGGGTCCTTCGCGGAGGGGAAGCTCGCGTACACGAGCGGCAGCGGCGCGGAGGGGTCGGCGAGGAAGCGCGCGATGTTCGCGTCGTGGTGGGCGTCCGGGTAGAGCCAGAGGTTGGTGCCCGTGAGCCCGAGCTCGGCGTCCGTGTGCTTGAAGCCCAGGTAGAGGGAGATGTACCCGATGGAGGCAGTGGCCCCGTGGAGCGCGCTGCGCAGCGAGGGCGCGAGCCCGGCGTCGGGCAGCAGCCGGCCGAAGGTGTTGGCCACCCCGGCGTCGCTGATCACGAGCCCGGCGCGCAGCTCACGGCCGTCGACCATCCGCACGCCCACCGCGCGGCCCGACTCGACGACGATCTGGTCGACCTCCGCCGAGTACCGCAGCACGCCCCCGGCGCCCTCGATGACCGGCGCGAAGGCCCGCGCGATCGTGCTCGCGCCGCCGACCGGGTACCAGGCGCCGCCGAGGTAGTGGGCGGCGACCGAGGCGTGCATCGCGAAGCTCGATCGCGCGGGGGAGAGCCCGTAGTCGCCGAACTGCCCCGTGAGCACCGCGATGAGCTCCTCGTCGGAGGTGAGCTCGCGCATCACGTCGAGGGTCGTGCGGGTGGCGTAGCGGAGGTACCCCCGGCGGAGCAGCGGGCCCGCGAGGCGCGACACCGCGGCCGGCAGCGCGCGGTCGACGAAGAACCCCTGGCCCGACTGCGCCACCTCCCGGATGAGCGTCACGTAGCGCGCGATGGCCGCGGCCTCGCGGGGAAAGTACCCGGTCATCTTCGCCACGAAGCGCCGCGCGCCGGTGACGTAGTCGTACTCGCGATCGCCGATCACGATGCGGTCGTAGACGTCGGGCAGCGGCGCCCAGCGCAGCGAGCCGTCCGTGAGCCGCTCGAACATCGCCCGCACGCCGCCGCGCTCGCCGAGCTCGCCCAGGTAGTGGACGCCGACGTCCCACTCGTAGCCGGGGCGCGTGAAGGCGTGCGTGAAGCCCCCGATGCGGTAGTGGCGCTCGAGCACCAGCACCCGCCGCCGGCCGTAGCGCGCGAGCGCCGACGCGCAGGCGAGGCCGCCGATGCCCGAGCCGATGACGATGGCGTCGAAGGCCCCCTCGGGCGCCCGCTGCTTGTACGATGAACCCACCTGCATTCCGGGATGCTCGCACGGTCGAAGGGGTCTTAGGATCCGCGCGCGTGGACTGGTTCGCCAACAGCACCCGCTTCCGCGATCGGCTCGAGGTCATCCTCGCGCGCAGCCCCGGCGACGAGGAGTGGGTCGACCCGCGAAGGCACCGTCTCCCTGAAGGGACCTGGCGGGGTCGGGGGTCAGGTCGAGAGGTGCCCGCCGTGGAGCTCGTCGTGGGCGCGAGGCACGGTGCTCTTGTAGTCGGTGATCAGCCACACGACGGCCAGGGCCACGCCCGCGGCGACGTAGAAGATCCGCGCCGTGGGGATGCGGGCGAAGCCCACCAGCCAGGGGGCGGCGACGAGCGCCGGCGACAGCACCGCCTCCAGGCCGCCGTGCACCTGGAAGGGGATCACCTTCAGCCAGCCCATCGGGTACGCCGTGAGCGCCGTGAGCGCCGTCTGCAGGCCCGCGAGCACGTAGCAGAGCGAAGCCGCCCGCCCGTCGAAGCCGAGCAGCGTGGGGGCCAACACCAGCGCCGCGATCAGAGCGACGTCGAGGTACCCATGGACGCGCGCATCGAGGATCTTCATCGCCGCCTCCAGTGCTCAGGAGCCATCGCTGTAGCGCTGCAGCGGGCGTGCCGATCGGGCGGCGCGAGCGCCTGTAGCAAAGGCCGAACACTGGCGGGCGAGGCGGATTTCTACAGGGTGTCAGAATGCCACGACACCCCTGCGGTGAGCGCGCGGCCCCCGGCGGGCGATCAGAGCCCGGCTTCGAGCTCGCCTTCCACCTGGCGCCCGCGCCGTCCCAGCTGCTGTCGATCACCCGGTTCCCGGGCCTCGGCGACGAGAAGCTCGCTCGCCTCCAAGCGGTCGCCCGCGCCGCCCTCGACGGAGGCCTCGACCCGGTCGCCCTCGTCACGATGCCCCGCGGCGTTGCCCTGGCGCACGTCCCGGTCGCTGAACTAGCGCAGCAGGTTGCTGCGGGCCCGCAGCTCGAAGTTGGCGCGGTTCCCCTGGCCGCCGTCGCGCACGTAGACGTAGTAGAAGCCGGGGTCGAGCAGGCGCCCGAGGGTCTCTCGCCCGTCGGTGCCGCGGGCGGCGGTGATCACCTCGCCGCGGTGGTCGCGCAGCTCCATGTCGAGGTCGGTGTGGTCTCCCGGTCGGCCGGTGCCCTCGATGACGAGCTCGAGGTGCAGCCAGCCGCGCGCGGTCATGTGCACCCGGTACACCCGGAGCGCGTCGAAGCCGTTCTGAGGCCTGGGCCTTCCCCCCGACGGCGCCGGGTTGGTGAGCCCATCGATCTTGCCGCCGACCACGCCGGGCACCGACAGGTTGCTCGGCCAGTCCTCGCTGTCGTCGCCCGGAACCATCGCCGTCGGCTCGCGCGTCCGCTGCAACATCGCGACGAGGTCTTCGCGTCGCAGGGCGGGCGCCGTCCCCGACGTGATCAGCCGGAGGAAGGTCCCCAGCGCGGGGTAGGCCGAGGGCTGGTCGCGCCAGGACATCATCGCGCGCATCAGCACGGCCGGGGGCACGGCCACCCCGTCGTGGTCCTCGTCGGGGTAACCCTCGGAGCCGTCGACGAGGTCCCAGAGCACGTCCGAGACGCTCATCTCGTTGCCGATGCCGCGCGCGCCCGGCGCTGGGTGCTCGAGGTCGTGGTCCACCCGCAGGCTCCCCTCGGGCTCCAGGCCGATGGTGTCCTGGTAGCGTGGGTCGCGGCGCACGGCGCTCGAGAACCACGTCGCGCGCCCCTCCTCCCACGCGAGCCCCGGGTCGATGAGGTAGCCCGACGGGTGCGAGCCCCCGGTCGAGGAGTTCGACGACAGCCGATCGAAGACGAAGTGTCCCAGCTCGTGCAGGACGATCCCCTCGTCGTGCTCGTCGGTGTCCGTCGAGCGCTGCCGACCGGGCGATCCGCCGAGCAGCTCCAGGCAGTAGCGCCCCGAGCGCGCGGGCCGCTCGCCCCGGTAGAAGCTCCACTCCGTGGTCACCCCGCGGCCCCAGTAGACGACCAGCGGCGGGAGAGCCTGGCCCGTCCACGCGCGGGTGGCGTCGAGCCCGGTGAGCACGGTGTCGGCGACGTGGAAGGCCCCCGCGATGCCGTCGGCCGCGGCGTCGGTGGCGGTCAGCTCGATGGGCCGCGCGGCGTCCGGGCGGACGAGGCGCAGGGCGTGGGTGACCGCGCCGTCGGCCTGGGGGGACACCCGCACGTCGTTGCCGTCGCGGGCGACGTGGGCGAACGCCGCGATGCTGGGCACCCGCGCCGGCGCCTGGAGCGAGAAGCGCCCCTCGGCGTCGGTGACCGCCCGGGAGAGCTCCCTGCGCTCGGCGTCCTCGGCGACCACCTCGACGAAGCGCGCGGGCCGGGACTCCAGCGCCGCCGAGGCGCCCGTGAGCGTGGGGCGTCGGGCCTCGTAGCGCACGACCCCCTGGAAGGTCGCCGTGGGTCCGAGGTCGACCGGCGGGGGCGTCGCGGTGGTCGGGCCGGCCGCGCGGGCCGTGGTGCAGGCAGAGAGCGCGAGCGAGAGCAGGAGACCGTGACGCGTCAGCACGCGGGGGACGGTAGCACCGCTGCCGAGGGGCCGCGCCGGGCGTGTCAGGCGCTTCAGTCCCCGGGGGAAAGGGACTAGGGTCGCGCGGGTTCAGGCGACCGATGAAGATCCGCAAGCTGGAGCTGCAGGGTTTCAAGTCCTTCGTGGACCGCACGGTGCTCACCTTCGAGCACGACGTGACGGCCGTGGTGGGGCCCAACGGCTGCGGCAAGAGCAACACCGTGGACGCCATCCGCTGGTGCATGGGCGAGCAGAGCGCGCGGCACCTTCGCGGCAAGTCCATGGACGACGTGATCTTCAACGGCTCCGACAGCCGTCCGCCGCACCCCTTCGCGGAGGTCACGCTCACCTTCGATAACCGCGACGGCCTGGCGCCGCCGGAGTTCGCGGCCTACGCGGAGATCGCGGTCACCCGCAAGCTCACCCGCGACGGCAACAGCGAGTACCTCATCAACAAGACGCCGGTGCGTCTCATGGACGTGACCAACCTGTTCCTGGGCTCGGGCGCGGGCACCAAGGCGTACTCCATCGTCGAGCAGGGCCGCGTCGGGCTCATCGTGACGTCGAAGCCCGAAGACCGCCGCGCCCTGCTGGAGGAGGCCGCGGGCATCACGCGCTTCAAGGCGCGGAAGAAGCTCGCCGAGCGCCGCCTGGAGCTCACGAAGCAGAACCTCCTGCGCGTCAGCGACCTCCTCGGCGAGATCGAGAAGGGCCTCGGCACCCTCAAGCGCCAGGCGCAGAAGGCTGAGCGCTACCGCCAGCTCAAGACCGAGCAGCGCGAGCTCGAGCTCTACCTGGCGAGCCACCGCTTCACGGCGCTGAGCACGCAGGGTGATGCGACGCGGCTCGCGCACACCACCGCCAGCGCGAAGCTCGAGGGCACCCAGGCCGCGCTCGTGCGCGTCGAGGCTGAGGGCGAGGGTCTGCGGGCGCAGGTGTTCACCGCCGAGACGGCGCTCGAGCGGGCGCAGGGCCAGGCCTTCGCGGCGGACAACGAGGTGCGCCGGGTGGAGTCCGAGCTCCAGCGGGTGCGCGACCAGCGGGCGGCCGGGCAGCGCCGCGAGGTCGACGCGGGCCGGGAGCTCCTGGAGGTCGAGGCCAGCAACCTGACGCTGGCGACGGAGCGCGACGCGCTGGCTCGCGAGCTCGACGCCGTCGCGGCCTCCGAGGCCGAGGAGATCGAGCGCCTGGCCATCGCCGAGGAGCGCCTGCGCGAGGTGCGCGACCACCTGGCCGCGGTGGACGCCGAGCTTCGCG
>CAIOSS010000325.1 GCA_903860995.1 uncultured delta proteobacterium
CGCGTTCACCGCTACGGCGTCGCCGCGCGCGCGGAGCCCGAGCGCCAGGGTTGGGCGCGGTCGCGCGTCGAGCTCGCAACGGGTCCCGAGCACGCGGTGCTGCTGCTCACCACCGACGCCGAGGAGCCGTGCCCGGGTGGCAGGCAGCGCTGCGCCTCCTGGTCGGTGTTCTCGGTCGGGGCCGACGGCACCGCCCGCCGGGTGCGGCACGAAGCGAGCGCGTCGGCCTCCTTCGAGCCGCAGAGCCTCATCCGCGTGGGCGACGAGCTCGCATACGTGCGCGGCGCCGACGTCGTTCGCAGCACGCTCTACGTCCACTCCGTGCACCTCGGGAGCTCTGGAGTGTCGACGATGCCCTCGGCGATGTTCGACCCGCTGCCCAACTGGCTGTCGGGCTCGATCGCTTGGACCGGCTCCGCGATCGTCACCCTCGGCGAGGAGCGGGCGATCGACCAGGGCGTGGCCCGGCTCGCGATCCGGGTCACGTCGCTGAGCGGCCCGCCGCCCACCCGCCCCCGTCCGAGCGACGAGCCCGACACCGTGCGCTGGCCGCTCGTGACCGAACGCACCTGGCGCTGCGTGCGCCGCCACCCGGTGCTGCGCATCGCGTGGCGCGGCGGCGCGGTCGAACTCGACCCGACGACCCCCGGCGCGTCCTTCGACCTGTCGCGCTGGCTCGCCCCCTCGGTGGCGGGCATCCCCCTGCGGGCGGGCGCGCCGCGGTGGCTCCCGCCCATGGCGTGGACGGGTCGCGCGCTGCTGGCGATCGACGGCTTCGACCACCTCCGCCGCTGGACCTGCCCCCGCGACGGCGACGCCCCGACGGAGTGAGCCCGCCGGTCAGTCCGCGGCGCAGCTCGCCGCGGCGACCGTCACCGCGGCGGGCTCGGCGGCCACGATGCCCCTCGGCTCGCGACCCTCCGCGACGACCGGCAGCCACGCCGCGAGGGCGTCGAGCGCCCGCTGCGCGCCGCGCTCCAGGCGCACGTTCTTCGCGAGCTTGCGCACCGTCGGGTCGACCACCGGCGGCAGCAGGGCCCAGGTCAGGTTGCTCGGCTGGAAGTCCTCGCGTGGGGTCTGCAGGTGCGTGAGCAGGCCGCCGAGGGCGGTGGCCGGCGGCGGCGGGGCGAGCGCGACGCCGCGCAGCCGCTGGGCCAGGAGGAGGGCGCAGAGGAAGCCGCCGCCCGCGCTCTCGACGTAGCCCTCGACGCCGGTGATCTGCCCCGCGAGGAAGACCCCGGGCAGGGCCTTGAGCTCCATCGCCGCGGTGAGCATCCGCGGCGCGTTGACGAAGGTGTTGCGGTGCACCGACCCGAAGCGCACGAACTCCGCCGACTCCAGGCCCGGGATCATCCGGAACACCGTCGCCTGCGCCCCGTAGGTCATCCGCGTCTGGAACCCCACGAGGTTGTACGCCGTCGCGGCGAAGTCCTCCTGGCGCAGCTGCACCACGGCGTAGGGCGTGCGCCCGGTGCGCGGGTCGCTCAGCCCGACGGGCTTCATGGGCCCGTAGGCGAGGGTGTCCTTGCCGCGCGCGGCCATCACCTCGACGGGCAGACAGCCCTCGAAGTAGCGCGCCTCCTCGAAGGCCCGCGGGGCGACCTTGTCGGCGGCGATGAGGGCGTCGATGAACGCGTAGTACTCCGCGGCGTTCATCGGGCAGTTGATGTACGCGTCGTCGCCGCCCTTGTCGTAGCGCGACTGCCGGAAGGTCCGCTCGGGGTCGATGGACTCCGCCGACACGATGGGCGCGATGGCGTCGTAGTACGCGAGCTGGTCCTCGCCGATGGCGCGCACGAGGTCCTTCGCGAGGGCATCGCCGGTGAGCGGGCCGGTCGCGAGGATGACCGGCCGTGCCGCGGGGATCTCCGTCACCTCCGCGGAGATCCGGGTGATCAGGGGGTGGCCGTCGATGGCCGCGGTGATGGTCGCGCTGAAGCGGTCGCGGTCGACCGCGAGGGCGCCGCCCGCGGGCACGGCCGTGAGGTCCGCCGCCGCGAGGATGAGCGAGCCCGCGCGGCGGAGTTCTTCCTTGAGCAGCCCGACGGCGTTGGTGAGCGCCGCGCCGCGGAGCGAGTTGGAGCACACCAGCTCGCAGAGACCGTCGCCGCTCTGCGCCGGGGTGCGCCGATGCGGCTTCTGCTCGACGAGCGTGACGGCGACGCCGCGACACGCGAGCTGCCACGCTGCCTCGCACCCGGCGAGGCCGCCGCCGACCACCGTTACCGCGCTCCGGTCCGTCATCGCTTCGGTCCTGTGTCTATGTGTGGTGGGTCTATGAGGGGGGGGTGAGAGGGATCGCGAGGCAAGAGCTCGCGCCGGAGGTGGCGATCAGGTCGTCGCTTCGGGGGCGCCCTTCTTGGCGCCCTTCTTCGCGCCGCCGCGGAACTTCGGCGCCGGGGCCTCCTCCCCGTCGCCGTCGTGCTCGTTGCCCTCGCCGAGCGCGAGCGACTTCTCGTAGCCGCAGTCCACGGTGACGCACTTGAGCACCGGCCGCGTCTTGCCGCCGGCCTGCACCAGGAAGGTGGCGTTGCACTGCGGGCACGACTCCTTCACCGGCGGCTGGAACAGCCGGAAGTCGCACTTCAGGTCGGTCGCGTAGTTGCTGCAGCCCCAGAAGGGGCGGCGGCCCTTGGCGGCGCCGACCTTGATCACCTCGCCGTCGCTGCACTTCGGGCAGCGGATGCCGATGGGCATCGGGGCGGTGTAGTCGCAGAGCGGCTCCTTCTTGCGCCAGCCGCTGCACGACAGGAAATGCTCGTCGGTGCCGCGGCGGGTCTTCACCAGCAGGTCGCGGCCGCACTTCGGGCACTTGCGTGCAGCGTAGACCTCCGGGGCGGGCGCGGGGTTCTCGTCGACGATGTTCTTGCACTTCGGGTACGCGGTGCAGGCGAAGAAATTGCTGTTGGGACCCCAGCGCTTGACCATCGGCGAGGCGCACTTCTCGCAGATGCGGTCCGAGGGCTCCGCGCGGGGCCAGCCCTCGCCGGGCTCCTTGGCGCTCATCTCCGCGACCACGATCTCCTTGAAGGGCTTGTAGATCGCGTCGACGAGCTTCACCCAGTCGGCCTCGCCGGACTCCACGGCGTCGAGGTCCTTCTCGATCTTCGCGGTGAACTCGTAGTCCACCACCGTCGGGAAGCGCGCCTGGAGACCGTGGGTCTTGGTCGTCCCGAGCTTCGTCGGCACGAGCTGCTTGTCCTGCTTCTGCACGTAGTCGCGGGAGAGCACCTTGCTCACGATCTCCGCGTAGGTGCTCGGCCGGCCGATGCCGAGGTCTTCGAGCGCCTTCACGAGCGAGCCCTCGTTGTAGCGCGCCGACGGCTGCGTGAACTTCTGCTCCGAGAGCACGCCCGGCGGGTCGACCACGTTCAGCGCCTCGCCCTCGGCGAGCAGCGGGAGGGTCTTCTCCTCGTCGCCCCCTTCCGCCGACGCCGCCGCGCCGTCGCGCACCGACTCCTCGCCGGCGACCTCCTCGGCGCGCTCGCCCGCGCCCTGGGCCTCGAGCCAGCCCGCGAACTTCAGCACCTGGCCCGACACGCGCAGCAGGTGCTTCTTCGCGCCCTGCGCCTCGATGGTGACGGTCGTGCCGTCGTAGAGGGCCTCGGCCATCTGGCACGCCACGAAGCGCTCCCAGATCAGCCGGTACACCTTGAACTCGTCGGACTTCAGGAACTTCTTGATCGAGTCGGGGTGCAGCTCCATCGACGTCGGCCGGATGGCCTCGTGGGCGTCCTGGGCGTTGCTGCGCGTCTTGAAGAAGTTGGGCTTCTCCGGGACGAACTCCTTGCCGAAGCGCTGCTCGATGTACGTCCGCGCGCCGTCGACGGCCTCGGCGCTCATGCGCGTCGAGTCGGTGCGCATATAGGTGATGAGGCCGACGGGCCCCTCGGCGCCGACGTCGATGCCCTCGTAGAGACGCTGCGCGACCTGCATCGTGCGCGACGCGGAGAAGCCGATGCGGCTCGACGCGTCCCGCTGGAGCGACGAGGTGATGTACGGCGGCGGCGCGCGGCGGCGGCGCTCCTTGCGCTCGACCGCGGCGACCTTGTAGCGAGCGCCCTTCAGGTCGGCGGTGACCGCGGCGGCGTCGGCCTCGTTGCCGAGCACATAGTCTCCGGCCTTGGGCACGCGCTCGCGGGTAGGCGTCACGAGCTTTCGCCCGTCGCTCTCGATGAGGCTCGCGCGAAAGCTCGGGCGGTTGGCACCGAGCAGCTCGACCCCGACGGGCCAGTACTCCTGCGGCCTGAAGGCGATGATCTCGTCCTCGCGGTCGACGATGAGGCGCAGCGCGGACGACTGCACGCGACCCGCGGAGAGGTAGTGGCCGTTCACCTGGCGGCAGAGGCGCTTCCAGAGCACCGGCGAGAGCTCGTAGCCGATGAGCCGGTCGAGGATGCGCCGCGCCTGCTGGGCGTTGAAGCGGTTCTGGTTGACCTCGTGCGGGTTCGAGAGACCGAGCTGCACGCCCTTCTTGGTGATCTCGTGGAACTCCACCCGGTGCATGGGCTTCTTCGCCGAGCGCAGCTCGTGGGCGATGTGCCACGCGATGGCCTCTCCCTCGCGGTCGGGGTCCGGCGCGAGGAAGATCACGTCGGCCTCCTTCGCGGCGCGGCGCATCTCCGTGACCACCTGCTTGTGGTCCTCGAGCACCTCATAGTGGGGGGCGTACCCGTGCTCGACGTCGACCTGGAGGCCCGACTTCGGCAGGTCGCGGATGTGCCCCTTGCTCGCGAGCACCTCGTAGTCCTTCCCCAGGTACTTCTGGATCGTCTTGGCCTTCGCCGGTGACTCTACGATGATCAGTGCCTTCGACATCGCTGCTCCTTACGAGGGTGGAGGGGGTTACACCGTTACGCATCTGCGCGGGTGAACATCCCTCCGCCGCGGTCTTCGATGAATCCTGCCAGGACGAGCGTCAAGAGAACCTGCTGCGCTCGTGAGGTCGACAGGGCCGACGCGCGAGCCACCTCTTCGATGTGCCGTGGCCCGACGGCGAGGGCTTCGTACACGAGCGATCCTGCCTCGTCCAGCGTGAGCGGGTCGGGGCCTCGAGCGCGCTCGGGTGCGCGCTCGGGCGCACGCACGGACGCGGCTCGGGTGCGCGGGGCCCGCGCGCTCACGGGTGCGTGCGTGGCGTCGCGCGCGAAGAGCGCCCCGTCGGTCTCGGCCAGGAAGGCCATCACGTCGTCGGCGGTCACGCACGGCCGCGCGCCCGCGCGCAGCAGCCGGACGTTGCCCCGGGCGCGCCGATCGAAGGGGGAGGCAGGCACCGCCATCAGGCGTCGACCCGCCCGCCGCGCCGCGTCCGCCGCGATGAGCGCGCCCGAGGGATCGGGCGCCTGCACCACCACGATGACGTCGGAGAGCGCCGCGACGAGCTCGTTGCGCCGGGGGAAGGTCCACTGCGTCGGCGGGGTCTCCGGGGGAAACTGCGAGACCAGGGCCCCGCCGCTCGCGACGATCGCCCGGTAGAGGCCGGCGTGGCGCCGCGGATAACAGTGCGCGAGCCCGCAGGGGAGCACCACCGCCGTGCGCCCGCCCCCGTCGAGGGCGCCCTGGTGCGCGGCGGCGTCGACCCCGAGGGCCCCGCCGGAGAGCACCCGCACCCCGCGCTCCGAGAGGTCACGCGCGAGGCGGTGGGCCAGCGCCCGGGCGGCAGGGTCGGGCATCCGGGTGCCGATGATGGCCACCACCGGCGGGCTCAACGCCGACGGGTCGCCTTGGATCCAGAGCGGGTCCCACCGCGGGTCGAGGCGTCCGTCGAGGGGGAGAGAGAGGGTTGCGTAGGGCAGGGGGTCGGGCATGGCGGCGTTGTCGTCGGACAATTCCGCGGCGGTTGCGTGCAGCACTTTCTTGGCGAGGCCCCACGCGACGCTCTAGGCTCGCCGGGATCATGCGACCCAAAGCACTCGCACTCACCCTCACGCTCGCCGGATGGGGATGCAGCGCCAACACCAGCGCCACCCTCGCGCGCATGGAGTCCGAGATGCGGCGCATGCGCAGCGAGCAGGAGCGGCAGGCGTCGCAGCTCGACGTGCTCCAGCACCGGGTGGTGCTCACCGAAGACGCGGCCCAGCAGGCCCGGCGCGCGGTCGCGGCCACCGACACCCACCGCGCGACCATCCGGCTGGGCGTCGAGCCCGCCGCCACGGAGCCCATCCGCGTGGACAGCACCTCGGTGCGCGCCGGCGAGCCCGAGGGGCCCGACGAGTCCAACCTCCCCGCGGTGCGCATCTCGCGCAACGAGCGCATCCCCGAGCGCGAGCCCTTCGTGGTCCACCCCAGCGACCGGCTCCCGGTGGCCCCGGTGCCGCCGCTCCCGGCGGGCCCTCGGCCGCCGTCGAGCGCGCCCGCGCCGGCCCCGCAGCCGGGGATTACCCCGCCACGTAATGGCCACGCGCCGGTCGCCCTCGACGAGCGCGC
>CAIOSS010000326.1 GCA_903860995.1 uncultured delta proteobacterium
GCAGAAGGTCGAAGTGGCCGCGGAGGTCCTGAGCGCGTACCGAGCGATGATCGCGGTGCCTACATCTCGCGACCCTTCTGGCTAATGCGTAGCCATTCATGGAGAGGGGGCTGGGGGTGAGGTCACGTACCCGACGCGGTGGAGAACCGCTCTAAGCCCCTCGCCGCGCGTTGAGACCCATGGCCAGGTTTCAGGGCGCGGCGACGCTGGTGGGCGTCTACGGCAGCAGCTCGTCGATGCCCGGCGCGATGTCTGGGCGCATCAACGGCCGGGTCATGATCGGTCGATGGACCGACGCGGCGTCGTCGGGGGGCTTCCGGATGGAGTTCTCGCCGGACGGGCGGCGCTTCGTCGGCACCTTTGGGGCGCACGGTGGACTCGAACACCTCCGGCGGCCCCTGGATCGGCAGCCGCTGAGCCGCTCAGAGGTTCTCGGGGTTGGGTGACCACGCGCGCAGCGGCGGGGGTTCGGGCGCCGCGGGCTGGCCCAGCGCGTGGCGCAGCCGGATGAGCAAGGGGGTGAGGCTCTTGATGTCCCGCGCGTCGACGGCCACGCCGTGCTCGGCGCGGGCGAGCGCCGCGGCCACCCCGGGCAGCGCCAGGTCGCTCTTGTTGAACACCATGATCCGCGGCAGGCGGTGCAGGTCGAGCGCCTCCAGCAGCGACTCGGTGGTCTCGATCTGGTCTTCGTAGCGGGCGTCCGAGGCGTCGATGACGTGCAGCAGCACGTCGGCCTCGGCGGTCTCCTCGAAGGTCGCGCGGAAGGCCGCCACGAGGTCCTTCGGCAGGTCGCGGATGAAGCCCACGGTGTCCGTGAGGATCATCTCCCCGGGCAGCCCGTCGCCCTCGCGCACCCCGTGCTCGGCGCCGAAGGTGAGCCGCCGCGAGCGCGGGTCGAGCGTCGCGAAGAGCTTGTCTTCCGCGATCACCCCGGCGCCGGTGAGGGTGTTGAGCAGGGTGCTCTTTCCCGCGTTGGTATAGCCCACCAGCGCGGCCACCCGCAGCCCGGACTTCACCCGCCGCTGGCGCCGCTGGCGCCGCTGGCCGGACAGCTCCTTCAGCTGCGACTCCAGGTGCGTGATGCGGTCGCGCGCGCGGCGGCCCGCGATCTCCAGCTTGGTCTCGCCGGGGCCGCGTCCGCCGATGCCGCCGGTGAGCCGCGAGAGCGCGTCGTCCTTCTGGCCGAGGCGCGGGAGCATGTACTTCAGCTGCGCGAGCTCGACCTGGAGCTTGCCGTCGCGCGTCTCCGCGCGCTGCGCGAAGATGTCCAGGATCAGCTGCGTGCGGTCGATGACCTTCATGTCCGTGGCCGCGGAGATGGACGACACCTGCGAGGGCGCCAGGTCGCGGTCGAAGATGAGCACGTCGGCGTCGCGCTGGAGCGCCCGGAGCATCACCTCGTCGAGCTTGCCCTTGCCGAGCACGAAGCGGGGATCGACCTGGTCGCGCACCTGCGCCACCTCGTCGACCACCAGCACCCCGGCGGTGCGGGCGAGCTCGCGCAGCTCGCGCAGGGAGTCCTCGATGAAGTGCGCCCGGCGCTTGTCGGTGACGTGCACCAGCACCGCGCGCCCGTCGTTGGCGACGGCCTTGCGCGAGCGGGCGAGGCGCGAGAACTCCTCCTCCACGGCGCGGATCATCGCGAGGAAGTCGGTGTCCATCGCCCCGTGCAGGGAGACCGGGCCCTCCTCGCGCCAGAGCTTGCCAGCGGGGTTCTCCGGGAGCAGGTGCGCCCAGAAGACGTCGCCGATGGAGCCGTCGGGCTTCGCGTGGAGGGCGGCGACAAGGTCGAGGCGCAGGCGGCTCAGGTCGACGAGGTCGTCGCGGGTGAGGGGCTCGCCGCGCAGGTGGGTGTGCACGAGGCGCAGCGCCCGGAAGCGCCCCTCCGCGCCGCGCAGCCGACCGACGTCGGGGAGCATGAGCTTGTGGGCGTCGCCGACGATGACGTGCTCCACCGCGCCCGCGCGGCTGACCAGCACGCCGACCTGCCGCCCGGTGGCGGCGGAGGCCTCGGCGAGCGATCGCGCGAGCTCGGGGGAGACGATGCGGTCGGGCGGAACCCGCCGGCGGTAGATGCGCTCGAGGGCGCTCTTGTCACTGGGGGAAAGGCCCGTGGTGTTGCCGTAGAGCTCGATGATGCAATCTCCTTCTCGGTCGTCGTCGGCCTCAGTATGACCCGAACCGGCGGGGCGCACCCAGAACTTGCCGCGCGGCGCCCGGCGGTAGGCTACAGCCACGGTCGCAGCCATGCGCGAGCCCACGGTCATCAACGCCCTCCTCGGGCCCACCAACACCGGCAAGACCCACCGCGCCGTGGAGCGCATGCTCGAGCACGCCACGGGCATGATCGGGCTGCCGCTGCGCCTGCTCGCCCGCGAGGTGTACGACCGCGTGAGCACCCGAGTCGGCGAGGGGAGGGTGGCCCTCATGACCGGCGAGGAGAAGCGCATCCCGCCGCGGCCCGACTACTGGGTGTGCACCGTCGAGGCGATGCCGCTCGACCTGCCGGTGGACTTCCTCGCGGTCGACGAGGTGCAGCTGGCCGCGCACCCGCAGCGCGGCCACGTGTTCACCGACCGGCTGCTGCACGCGCGCGGCGAGCGGGAGACGTGGTTCCTCGGGTCGGACACGGCGACGGCGGTGCTGGGCGAGCTGGTGCCCACGGCCAAGGTGTCGAGCGCCCCGCGCTTCTCCAAGCTCACCGCTGCGGAGACCGTGCCCCTCGCGCGCGTCCCGCGGCGCAGCGCCGTGGTGGCCTTCTCGATGGAGCAGGTCTATGAGCTCGCCGAGCGCCTGCGGGTGCTGCGCGGCGGGACGGCCGTCGTGCTCGGCGCCCTCTCGCCGCGGGCGCGCAACGCCCAGGTGGCGATGTTCCAGTCGGGCGAGGTCGACTACCTCGTGGCCACCGACGCCATCGGGATGGGGCTCAACCTCGACGTGCGCCACGTCGCCTTCGCGTCGCTGCGCAAGTTCGACGGGCGCGTCGCCCGCGAGCTCGACCCCGCCGAGCTCGGCCAGATCGCCGGCCGCGCCGGGCGCCACCTCCAGGACGGGACCTTCAGCGCCCTCGCGCCGCACGTCATCCCCGCCGACGTGCGCGCCCAGATCGAGAGCCAGCGCTTCGCCCCGCTGCGCAAGGTGGTGTGGCGCTCCAGCGCCCTCGACTTCAGCTCCGTCGCGGCCCTCACCGCCGCGCTCAAATCCCCGTCCCCCCGGAGAATACTCGCCCGGGTAAGCCAGGCCGAGGACGAGGCGGCCCTCGCGGCGCTGCTGGCGCGCGACGACGTGCGCGACCGGGCCCACGGCGAGGCCCGCGTGGCCCTGCTCTGGGAGGTGTGCACCGTGCCCGACTTCCGCCGCCTCCTCTTCGAGGACCACGTGGGGCAGCTCGCGGCGGTGTTCGTCGAGCTGTGCGACCACGGCCGGCTGCGCTCGGACTTCGTGCGCGCGGGCGTCGCCGCCCTCGAGGACCTCACCGGCGACGTCGACACCCTCGTCGCGCGCATCGCCTCGGTCCGCACCTGGACCTACCTCGCCAACCGCCCCTCGTGGCTCGACGCCGCGGCGCGCTGGCAGGAGCACACCCGCGACCTCGAAGACCGCCTGAGCGACGCCCTGCACGCCCGCCTGGTGCAGCGCTTCGTCGACGAGCCCGCGCCGAAGGCCGGCGCCGCCCCGCGCCCTCGCCGGATGCGCACCGAGGCGGAGACGAAGACCGTCGACCCGCGGCACCCCTTCGCGGGGCTCCAGGGCCTGCGGGCCGCGCTCGCCCCGAAGGAGGCCCCGACGACGGCCTCGCCGACGGCGTGGATGGAGTCGCTGGTCGACGCACCGCACGCGCGTTTTACCCTCAATGCTAAAGGCCAGGTGCTGCTTTTCCCCGAGGGCGAGGTGCTGGCGCGGCTCGTGGCGGGCTCGTCGGTGACGCTCCCCGACGTGCACCTGGAGACCTCCCCCTCGCTGGCGGCGCTGGGCGGCGGGGCGAGGGCGCGGCTGCTGCGGCGGCTGGTGGCGTGGTCGCGCGACGAGGTGCACGCGCTGCTCGAACCCGTGGAGGCCGCCGCGGGCGAGGCCGTCGACGCGGCGTGGTGGCGGGGGCTGAACCACCAGCTGGCGCAGGGGCTCGGGTGCGCGCTGACGGCGGAGGTCGACGGGGTGCTGTCCGACCCGGCGGCGGTCGACCGC
>CAIOSS010000327.1 GCA_903860995.1 uncultured delta proteobacterium
CATTCATGGAGAGGGGACGCGCGGCAGCGCGGGGTGAGGTCTCAATAGTACAGCAGAGAGAAGGAGAGACGATTGACCATGGAACTCAATTTCCCCGCCACCGGGTATGACTTCACCACGTATGTTCCGGCCCTCAACTGGGTGGGCGGGAGCTGGGCCGAGGCCACGGAGAAGCACGGCGAGCTCGAGATCATCAATCCCCGGTACGGCAAGGCCATGTCCCGGGTGGTGATGTCCGGCGCGGCCGACGTCGACGCCGCCGTGCGCGCGGGCGAGAAGGCCTTCGCCACCTGGAAGGACTGGCCCCTCCGCGAGCGCGCCCACATCTTCTATCGGCTCCGCGAGCTGATGGTGAAGAACATCGACGAGCTCGCGTGGCTGGTGTCGCACGAGAACGGCAAGGTCTTCTCCGAGGCGAAGGCCGAGGTGGAGAAGGGCATCGAGTGCATCGAGTACGGGTGCTCGCTCCCCAACCTCGCGTCGGGCAACCAGCTCGAGGTGAGCCGCGGCGTGGCCTGCGAGGTGACCTACGAGCCCCTCGGGGTCGTGGCGGGCGTCACGCCCTTCAACTTCCCGTGCATGGTGCCCTTCTGGATGATCCCGCAGGCCCTGGTGGGCGGCAACGCGTTCATCCTGAAGCCGAGCGAGCAGGTGCCGCTGTCCTCGCTGCGCATCGCGGAGATGCTCAAGATGTCGGGATTGCCCGACGGGGTGTTCAACATCGTGCAGGGCGGCCGCGAGGTGGTCGAGGCGCTGTGCGATCACCCGCGCATCAAGGCCCTCGGCTTCGTGGGTTCGACCAAGGTGGCGAAGCTCGTGTACGGGCGGGCGTGCACCTCGGGCAAGCGCGCGCTGTGCCTGGGCGGCGCGAAGAACCACCTCATCGTGGTGCCCGACGCGGACATGAACCTCACGGCGGAGAACGTGATGGCGTCGTTTACGGGCTGCGCGGGGCAGCGCTGCATGGCGGCGAGCGTGCTGCTGGCGGTGGGCGAGGTCGACCACATCATCGACGAGGTGGTGAAGCGCTCGGCGAAGATGAAGCTGGGCACGGAGATGGGCCCGGTGACGAGCCGCGAGGCGGCGGAGCGCATCACGCGCTACATCGACCAGGCCGAGAAGATGGGCGCCAAGGTGCTCATCGACGGCCGCGGTCAGCGCGCGACGGACGGCGGCTACTGGGTAGGCCCGACGGTGCTCGACGGCGTCACCATGGACATGCCGGCCTCGGCGGAGGAGATCTTCGGCCCGGTGCTGTCGATCGTGCGGGTGCCCAACATCGACAAGGCGCTGGAGGTGGAGAACAGCAACCCCTACGGCAACGCGGCGTCGGTGTACACGACCAGCGGCGACGTGGCGCGGCGGGTGATGGACAGCGTCGAGGCCGGGATGTGCGGCGTCAACGTGGGCGTGCCGGTGCCGCGCGAGCCCTTCGGCTTCGGCGGCTGGAACGACTCGGCCTTCGGGCAGGGCAACCTCACGGGCTGGGACGG
The DNA here is from genome assembly GCA_903860995.1 of uncultured delta proteobacterium. Classification (GTDB taxonomy): domain Bacteria; phylum Myxococcota_A; class Polyangia; order Polyangiales; genus SCUS01. Next base: position 1,494 of record CAIOSS010000327.1, read on the forward strand.
GTACCGGTTCTGGACCCGGCAGCGCAAGATCACCAGCAAGTGGTCACTCCAGAAGGACGCCACCTGGATGTCCTGAGAGGGACACGGAAGGCACTTACCCCCCAATGATGGAATCCAAAGAGATGATCGAGGCGTGCCTCAAGCACAGCCTCTACTCCTGGTCGGCGACGGGGAAGGTCAACCCGCTGCCCATCGCGCGCGCCGAGGGGATGTACCTGTACACCCCGGAGGGCAAGCGCATCCTGGACTTCAACAGCCAGCTCATGAGCGTCAACATCGGCCACGGTCACCCCAAGGTGATCAAGGCGATGAAAGACCAGATCGACACGCTGATCTTCTCGTACCCGGGCACGGCCACGGAGGTGCGGGCGCGGCTGAGCCTGAAGCTCGCGGAGATCGTGCCGGGCGACCTCAACGTGTTCTTCTATGCGCTGGGCGGCGCCGAGGCGAACGAGAACGCCATCCGCGCGGCGCGGCAGTACACCGGGCGGCACAAGATCCTGAGCCGCTACCGCAGCTATCACGGCGGGACGAACGCGATGCTCCAGCTCACGGGCGACCCGCGGCGCTGGGCCAACGAGCCCGGGATGCCCGGGGTGATCCGGGTGATGGACCCGCACCCGTACACGTACAGCTTCGGCGACGACGAGGCCGAGGTGGTGAAGAACAACCTCACCTACCTCGAAGAGGTGATCATGTACGAGGGGCCGCACACCATCGCGGCCATGGTCATCGAGACGGTCACCGGGTCCAACGGGATTCTCCCGCCGCCGAAGGGCTACCTCCAGGGGCTGCGGGCGCTGCTCGACAAGTACGGCATCCTGCTGATCTGCGACGAGGTCATGTGCGGCTGGGGTCGCACGGGCAAGCTCTTCGCCTTCGAGCACGGCGGGATCATTCCCGACATCGTGACGATGGCGAAGGGACTGACCAGCAGCTATTTCCCCCTGGGCGTGATGGCGATGCGCGACAAGGTCGCGGCGCACTTCAAGGACAACGTGTTCTGGGGCGGCCTCACGTACAACGCGCACCCGGTGGGCCTGGCGACGGCGCTGGCGGTCATCGAGGTGCTGGAGGAGGAGAAGCTGGTCGAGAACAGCGCGCGCATGGGCGAGGTGATGCGCGGTCACATGGAGGCGCTCAAGGCGAAGCACCGCTCGGTGGGCGCCGTGCGCAACATCGGCTTGTTCGGCATCGTGGAGGTGGTGAAGAACAGCAAGGGAGAGCGCATCGCGCCGTACAACGGGGCTCACCCGGCGATGGGGGCGATGTCGAAGTTCTTCCTCGACAACGGTCTGTTCACGATCTTCCGTTGGGACAACTTCATGTGCAATCCGCCGTTGACCATCGACGAGGGCACGCTGAAGGAGGCCTTCGAGATCATCGACCGCGGCCTGGAGATCACGGACGCGGTCTTCGAGGGATAGGACGGTGACCGACGAGACCTCGAGCGTTCCGCGGCGCAGTCGCCTGACGCTGGTGCTCGCGCACCTGCTGGCGGCCGTGCTCGCGGCGCTCGGGGTCTTCGCGGCGCTCACGGGCCTGGTCACCGAAGGGTCGCTCGACCCGCGGGTGCTGTGGCTGGGCGTGGCCTTCGTGAGCGCGCCCATCGTGGCGGCGCTGGCCTGGTCGGTGGTCGCCCGCTGGGACGACCGGGTGGAGCTGTGGGCCGACCGGCTGGTGCGCTGGGAGCGCGGTCGGTCGGAGATGTTTTTGTTGCCCGAGGTGGCGCGCTTCGACGCGCGGCTGAGCACCGTGCGCGGCGGCATCGACCTGGAGACCCCGGTGGGGCTCCGGGTGGTGATGGCCGACGGGCGGGTGCTGGCGGTCGACGACCTTCCGCTGCGGCGGGCGAGGCCGCTGATGCAGCTGGTGGGGGGTGTGCTGTTGGAGCGCTGGTACGCGACGCTCCGGCGGGGCGGCGGGGTGGTGTGCGTGGACGCGCCGCCCTTTCCGTGGGCGCTCATCGGGCTGGTGAGCCTCTTCGTGGGCTCGATGGGGTTCATGCTGTTTCACCGCGGCGGGGACGCGGCGTTGTCGGTGCTGCGCGCGGGGCTGCTGTTGCTGAGCACCGGAGGCATCACCCGGCGGGCGCTGCGCACCTGGTGGGCGGCGCGGCGCACCGGGGGCGTGGAGATGTCCGTGAGCGGGATCGTTGCGCTGCGCGACGTGGCGAAGGGCGCCGCGGTGGGGTCCGCGGGGTCACCCTACCGGGCGACGTCGGCGGCCGCGCGCCCGTGGACGCCGTGGTCGGCCGTGGGCGAGGTGTACATCGACGGCTTCGGGCTGTGGGTGCACTGCGCCAACCGGCCGGAGCCGCTGGCGCTGTCGAGCCGGGCGGAGAACTTCTTCGTGGTGAACGAGTTCATCGCCGCGATGCGCAGCGCGCGGATGTCGAAGGCGCCGCCGCAGGACTGACCGGCCGCTCAGCCCGTGTAGCTGACCTTCATGGTCTCGATGATGGTCTTCAGGAGTCGCTTCACCACTTCGGTGTTCGGGTCTCTCACCACCACGTAGCCGTCGCCCTCGTAGCTCTCGCTCTTGTGCGCGCCCACGGTTGGCAGGTTGGCCTCCACCACCCACTTCCCGACGGCCTCCCAGGTCTCGTGGATGCCCGTCACGGCGGCCACGCGGCCGTGACCCATGCCGCGAAGGAAGGCGCTGCCCACGGCGTACTTGCGCTCCCACGGTCCCTGGAAGTCCCCGTCCACCACGGCGCGGATCCATGCGTCGTAGAGGTTGATGTCATTGGCGAGGCCCGTCATCAGGCTGATGTTGGCGCCGGGCGGGCGCTGGGCAATCTCACCGATGACCAGGCTCTCGTCGGGCCGCTGGAACCACTCCATGTGGGTCATCCCGTCGTCGAGGCCGAGGGCGCGGATGGCCGCCCGGGACATCGCCCGCGCGCCGTCGTACTCAGAGCCCGAGATGTCCCTCGGGAGCAGGCAGGTCCATTGGATCCACGGGTTCTCGATGGCCTCGAGGCAGCTCGGGAGGTAGTGCGAGATGGACTCTCCGCGCGGCCGCGATCCCGTGGTGATGGTCTCGAAGCTGAACTCCCTCCCCCGCAAGAACTCCTCGGCCAGCACGGGGTTGTCGTCGCTGGCGCCCATGCCCTGCGCGGCGCGCACCAGCTCGTCGTAGGAGCCCACCCGGAAGGTGGCCTTGCCGCCCATGCCCGACGGGGGCTTGAGCACCATCGGGAAGCCCACCTCCTCGGCGAAGGCTCGCGCGTCGGCCGGGCCGCGGATGAGCCGGCTGTGCGCCACGGGGAGCCCCGCCGCCCGCAGCGCGGCCTTCATCTTCGACTTGTCGCGGAAGAGCTCGGCCACCCCAGGGGGCGTACCCGGGACCTTGAAGTGCGCCCGGGCCTGGGCGAGCTGCACCATGATCGACTCGAGGATGCCGATGATGCGGTAGGGCTGGCCGTGCCGGCGGCGCAGCACCTCGGTGGCGTCGATGATGTCCCGGGCCGAGAGGGGGTCGGTGACGCGCACGAAGTCGTCGTAGAGCCGCGCGTCGGGGCCCGACGGGGGCGTGTGGCCGACGCCGAGCAGGCGCACGTCCGGGGCCCGCGCGGCGGCGCGCACGAAGCGCATGGTGACCTCGGCGGGAAAGGGGGCGACGAAGACGACGTTTCTGGGCATGGCGGTGGAGTTCGCGCGAGGATGGCTGAGGGCGGCGCCGGGGGTCAACGACGACGAGAAACACTCCACGGGAATGACCGGCAGTGGTGATAGCTTCGCCGCATGCGCGTCGTCTTCCTCGCCCCGTCGTTTCCCCCAGAGATGATCCAGTACACCCGCGGGCTCGCGGAGGTGGGCGCCACCGTGTACGGCGTCGGCGACGCCGCGCGCGAGGCGCTGCCCCGGGAGGTGAAGCCGTACCTGCACGACTACCTCCAGGTGCCCCGCATCATGGACGAGGACGACGTGATGGAGCGCGTCACCCAGTGGATGCGCGGCAAGCAGGTCGACCGGGTGCTGGCCAACTGGGAGCCGCTGGTGATCCTGGCGGCGCGCATCCGCGAGCGGTGGGGGATGCCCGGGATGAGCGCCGACGCGGTGCGGGGCTTCCGCGACAAGGAGCTGATGAAGGAGCGCGTGCGCGCGGCGGGCCTGCGGGTGCCGCGCTCGAAGCGGGTGCGCACCGAGCGGGAGATCCGGGAGGCGGCGGAGTACATCGGGTACCCGCTGATCCTGAAGCCCATCGCGGGGGCGGGCAGCGCGGACACCTACCGGGTGGGCGACGCGGCGGAGCTGGAGCGGGTGATCCCGTTGATGCGCGGGATTCAGGAGGCGAGCTGCGAGGAGTACGTCGAGGGCGAGGAGTTCACCTTCGACACGGTGTGCGTGGAGGGAAAGCCCGTCTACGAGAACGTCGCGTCGTACCTGCCGAAGCCCATCGAGATGCGCTCGCTGGAGTGGATCAGCCCGGTGATCATCACGGTGCGGGACATGTACCAGCCGAAGCTGGCGGCGGGCGTGGAGCTCGGCCGCCGGGTGCTGGGCGCCCTCGGGATGGGGACGGGCTTCACGCACATGGAGTGGTTCCTGACGCCGAAGGGCGAGGCGGTGTTCGGCGAGATCGGGTGCCGCCCGGGCGGCGGTCACATCGTCGACCAGATGAACTACACCTCGGACATCGACCTGTTTCGCGAGTGGGCGCGCGTGGCGTGCTGGCACAGCTTCGAGGGGTCGACGGAGCGCAAGTACAACGCGGGCATCGTGTTCAAGCGGGCCCAGGGCAACGGGCGCATCACGCGCATCGAGGGCCTGGGCAACTGGCTGCGCGAGGCGGGCAAGTGGTGCGTGGAGGAGCAGCTGCTGCGGCCGGGCACCCCGCGGCGCAACTGGAAGCAGACGCTGCTGTCCGATGGCCACGTGATGGTGCGCCACCCCAACTGGGATGAAGCCTATCGATTGAGCTTCGCGGCCGCGACGGGCATCAAGATGTACGCGGAGTGAGACCTACCACCACCGCCGCAGCGCGTCGGCCAGCGGCGCGGCGAGGCGGTGGACCTTCGGCTCTCCAATGGACATCTCCACGAAGGGATCAAACGGGTCTGCCACCAGGTCCCTCCGCACCTCCATGCAGAGGGTGCGGCCCGGCCAGGCCGTCGCGTGGTCCCAGGCCATGGTGCTGGGGTGCAGGGGGTAGGTCTCGCCGTCGGCCACGGTCACGCCCACCGCTGACATCGCCGTCTTCAGCCCATCGACGACAGGCATTGGCAGGTAGGAGGTGCCGTCGAGGCCGCGGCCGATGAGGTCGACCTCCGGGCGCAGCGGCCAGGTGGGCTCCACCGCGGGCTCGTATGCGCGGCGGAGGTTGCGGACGATGTGCTCGTCGACCTCCACGTCGACGGTGCGCGGGGCGTAGGTGTGGAGCATCAGCATCGCGCCCGCGGGCATGGTCGCCGCGACGGCGGCGCGCACCGCCCGGAGGTAGGCGTCGTAGCGGCCGCGCAGCAGGGCGCGGTCATCGGGGGCGGTGATCCACGGCATGAGCCCGGGGGTGACCTTGCCGGCCTTGAAGTCCTCGGGCGAGGCGTCGATGCGGCGGTTGCAGTCCATGAAGGTGCGCGGCACGCGGCAGCGCAGGATGGCCACCGCGCGCGAGGGCTCGAGGGCCACGAAGCGTCGGGCCACGGCGAGCGCGAGCTCGGGGGCGCCGGCGTCGGTGTTGACGTGGAAGAAGTCGACCAGCGCGTGGGGCAGCGGGCTCTGTAGCAGGGCCTCCACGCGGGTGAAGTCGACGGTGCGCGTCGCCCCGTGGGGGATCTCGATGAGCAGGTCGGGCGCCGCGTCGGCGGGGGCCGCGTCGCCGCGGAGGCGCTCGACGTCGACGACATCGTGGATGGAGGAAGGGAAGGCGGGCGCGTCACGCATGGCGCGCGCAGGGTAGCGCAGGCCGAGGGTCCGTGGCCTTCGCTGCGTCCGCCGACGCGGCGCCCGACCCCCAGCGCGAGAGCCCCTCCGGGGGTCTAAGGACGCACCGAAGAACGACTTGAGCGTTTGCATCCC
>CAIOSS010000328.1 GCA_903860995.1 uncultured delta proteobacterium
CTGTCGGTGAGTGCGGAGACTTGAGCCACCAAAGAGGAGAAGGCGGATGCACGATCAGTCGACGGTGATGACGCGCCGCGGCGCGGCGTGCGTGGCCCCTGGCGTTGAGGGGAGGGCGCCGGGAGCCGCTGGGTTGCAGGGGCGGCAGGAGCGGGCGCTCCGCCACGGCGATCACGCCCGTCGGAGGAGCTAAGGGACCGTTGGTGCTCCCGCTCAACCGCTTTGGCTATGTCCGATTCGGTGGGAGGGCGAGTCCGGACCTCGGTGCAGTGGTTGAGACCCCCGAAGTTCCGGCACCGTGCGAAAAGGGCGGGAGAGCGGACAGTCGCGCAGGCCACGCAAAAGACGGCCTCGGGAAGGAAACTTCGACACGGCAGGCAGAACAAGCCGGGAGGCCACACCGCAGAACCGCACCCCGGGCGGGGGCACGTCGGGCGCCGACCACGATCACGACTTGGAGGGCCAGGAGGCGCGGGTAGAGACGGCGCAGAAAGGGTCGCTGCGGAGGGCGAAGTAACGCCAGCCCACGGTGGGTGGTCGTTCAACGCATAGCTTGAGGGCTCGTGCGAGTGCTGGAAGTCATACTCAAGCCCATGGACGGCGCCGCCACCGCGCGCCGCGCCCAAAAGGGCGGGACGCAGCTGTGAGCGCGCTCGGTCCTTGGATTCGTGGGCCACGAAACTCTCGAGGCGCACCATGAGAGCGGAAAGCTCGGAGCGGTCGAGTTCCACCCCGTCGGACATGCGGTCGGCCTTGTCTGCCGCCTCTTCGACGAAGGGAATCCAGGCCGTACCCGGAGTCGGTAGCGTAAACCGCGCGGCATAAAGATTGGCGACGAGAAGGCGGTAGACGATGGATACCGAGAACTTCATGTTCGCCCTGTCGACTGCGCCGAGGGCGGATGACACGAGGCCGTAGTCGCGCCCCAAATCTAACGACCCTCCAGACACGAATGTGGCATGGCGGCAAACATCTGTAAGATGATTTGCGAGGGAGGAGGGTACGGGAGTGTACGACCGGCAGAGGAGGGCGAGGCGAGCCGAACCAACGCCCAGGATGCCGAACACGCGGGTCAGAGGATGGTCAAGGTTGAAATCCATCCCCGCTGCGACTGCATTAGCAATCCGCTGGTCAGCGGTAAGCAGGGTCTCGCGCGCCAGACGACCCCACTGTGCGTCGCAGGGGGGTACGATGTCGGCGGAGCGCTCGAGGGCCTGCGCGAGGACCTTCTGCTTGTCGAGATACGAGATGAGCACCGAACAAACGCCACCCGGGAGGGTTGCAACGTCTCCAAATGCGGGGGGGAAGACGTTGCGGCGTCGGAGCGCATCGATCGTAAGGTGGAAAGATCGTTGGGTGATCTTAACCGCGCGCTTTGCGTGTTCGCGCAGCTCCGTGAGCTCGGTGTCGTCCGAAGCGCTCCTCAGCCGGCCCAAATGGGGTTCGGGGGCGATGCCTCCCTGCGGCAGGAAATCGCGGGCAGCGACGCGCAGGGCGGTGAATGCCTCAGCAAGCGCTGCGCCGGTTGCTTCGGCGCCGGCGTCGACATCGACTGGGGCATTTAGAAGAGAGCTTAGCTCAAGGAGATCATTGACGGCCAGCGTTGAGAAAACGCGGGCGATCTGCATCCGCCCGAGGGGAAGGATGTCGCGACCGACAAGGAGAAGGATTCTCTCGACTTGTGCTGAGGCCTGCTGCCGATCATCTGGAGGGACGATTCCTTCGGGGTGAGGAGCACGGCCAACCACGAAACGAAAGGCTTCGGACGTGGTGGGGTCGCATGCGAACTCGGCCTCGCTTCCGACCGCGAGTGCGGCGAATTCTGTCGGGACGAGAGAGGCGGGTAGGTGCCGCGCCGCCGATCTTGTCAGGATTACGTCGGACCCGAGAGCGGTCTGCTCCTCGAGGGTCTGACCGGTGATTTCCTCGTGCTGGAGGCGAATCGACCGAGAGTATTCTTTGGCGGTTTCGAATCCCGTGTAAGGAATCTTGAACAAGTCGCCGAACGAGCCAGCGACGGTTGTCGCGGAGGTTTTCGCAACATTGAACGAGCGCGCAGAGGAAGTTTGAAGGTCGTCAACAGAGCTGGAGCCGCCGGTTCCTTGGGTGAACCGGAACGTGTTGATCTCGTCCATAGCGCCTCCCCGATTGGAGGGCGCTCGCCCCCGACCAAGTGGTCTTGAGGCCGTCCGCGGTAGGTCGGAGACGGAGTCGGGAAGGACTCGGTCTGGCCGCGGGAATATCGAGGATCGCTCCTCGATATTTAGAGGGAATAGGCGGGCGCGAGTGCGCTAGCTATAACCAGGATAGGGTGGGCGTAATAATCATCTAATATACTACTAGTGGTGGAATATAATGCGAGTTTGGTGTTGTGTAAGGAATAATGCCAATACGAAGCAGGGATTTCACAGAAGGAAAGAACGGAAGCGTCGGTTACTGACGTCGGTTACGTCGGTTACCGGCGCTAACTACTATTGTTCTGTCGGGACCTTCCGAAGAATGAGAGCAGAAACGGAACGGGCAGAACGGCCGTTCAGGAGGTAAAATGGGCTATCTCGCACCGTGGACGCAAGCGGTTGGGAAACGCTCTACCCCCCCACGGAGAGTAAACTCTCCGGAAAGAAGCGGCGGTAGGTGCGGAGCAAAAGTGTGTGCGAATGAGGAGCGGCGGGCCGTTGAGACCGCGACGAGGGCTATGAATGGCGCAAGGAATGCAGATGACAGACCAGGTGGAACGCAAGGCGCGGCGAAGCCGCGACAGGTGAACATCACGCATCGCCGGGAACCGAACCCGTGAGGATAAGGATTGAGAGGCGGCGAAACACGGAGGCGGATGCGATGGGCTTGGAGAGTATGTCGGCACGAAGGTCAGCTGAGGGTGTCTTGCGAAAAGCGAAAACGCCGTCCGTGATCCACTGGCGAAGCATAGCGAGACGGGCAGCCTGGAACCGCTGAAGGCGCGACACGCGCTTCATCGCCACGCCATCCAGCACGGCGGAGGCGTCCATCTCGAGAAGCGTGGGACCCCGGGGGTGAAGACGAAGTTCGCGGCTGAGGATGCGGAAAGCGATGATCGTCTTGGACGCATGAACGGCCATGATGAGCTCCGAGCCCGCGCTGCTGTCGGCCAGGCGGC
>CAIOSS010000329.1 GCA_903860995.1 uncultured delta proteobacterium
AGCGACCCGGCGACGGCGCCAGCGACCCCCGCGGCCGGGAGCGTCGGCCGCCGCCCGGGGAGCGGGACCCTCGGGGACGGCGCGCGCCCCACCCCGACGCCCAGGCCCTGCGCGACGCCGTGAGCCGCGCCGCCCGCAAGGCTCGCGAGCAGGCCGAGGACGTGCTGCCCTTCGTGCCCTTGTTCTTCCTCAACCGCCCGGTGCGGCGGTGGTGGCGCCTGCGCCGGCTGCGGCGGGGCGGGCGCGCCGACGAGCCCACGAAGCGCGCGCTGCGGCGCTGGGAGTACGTGACCGTGGCGCTCCGCGACGTGGGCGTCCGGGTGCTGCCGGGGGACACGGTCGACGAGCTGGTCGCCAAGGTGAGCGCGCAGCGCGAGGCGAAGGGGCTACCGCCGATTCCGGAGCTGGGCGCGGCGGCGGCGGAGGTCGACCGGGTGCGCTTCGGGCTGGGCATTCCCGCAGGCACGGTCGAGGCGCTGGAGGCCCACGCGCTGCGGGCCTACGAGGCCATCCGCGCGCCCATGACGCCGTGGCAGCGGGCGGCCTGCTGGTGGCGCCGCATGGTCTGAGACCCACTGTGGTGGTCGCCACGCGCCGGGCGCGGAACTATAACGCGCGGCATGTCGGTCCTAAGCGCCTCCGATCGCGACCCCTCGACCGCCCCTGACCGGGCCTTCTTCACGTTCACGGCGGTGGTCTCCACCGTCGCGCTGGCCTTTATCGCGTGGCTGCTGCTCATCCGCCGCGGGGGCGCAGGGGGCGTCGACCTGCGCTTCCTCCCGGCGGTCAACGCCTGCCTCAACGGCACCGCGGCGGCGCTGCTCGTCGCGGGCTGGGTGGCCATCCGCCGCAAGAACATGCGCGCCCACCGGGCCTTCATGGTCAGCGCCTTCGCGGCGTCGGCGCTCTTCCTGGTGAGCTACCTCACGTACCACTTCGTGCACGGCGACACGCGCTACGCGGGCCACGGCCCGATGAAGGTCGCGTACCTCCTGCTGCTCGCCAGCCACGTGCTGCTCTCGATGCCGGTCGTGCCGATGGCGCTGGTGGCGTTCTACTTCGCGTTCCGCAAGCAATTCGACCGGCACCGCAGGGTGACCCGCTGGCTCGCGCCCATCTGGCTCTATGTCTCCATCACCGGGGTGCTGGTGTTCGTGATGCTCCGCGGCAGCCTGCCGGCGGCGCCGTGATCGCTCATCGGAAGGCGAGCGAGACCCGCCGCGCGGTGTTGTAGTCGCAGGTGTAGGCCCGGCCGTTGGTGAGCGCGCCGACGCCGCGGCCGAAGCCCCCTTCGTTCATCCGGATGGAGCAGCTGCGGCCCAGGTTGTTGATCCCGATGCCGCGGGCGGAGCAGTACGTCCCCCCGCCGTTGACGACGACGTTGAGCGCCGTGGTGGTGTACCCGATGGTGCACTCGGTGGCGCCCATCACGTCGACGTAGTCGCGGCTCCAGTCGACCACGCACGAGGGCACCACGTAGACGCTGTTGACCTCGTCCGAGAGCCGCCACGCGAGGGTCGGTCGCACCAGGGTGATGTCGGGGTTGCCCAGCCGCCAGCTGCGCGCGACGTCGCCGAAGGCCGCCTCGCCCAGCGTCGCGTTGCTGTCCGCGAGCAGCTCCGTCGGGACCTGGTTCGCCACGACGGTCCACCCCCCGTCGCGCATGTCGCAGGCGTAGGTGCGGGCGGCCATGGGCCCATCCCCGTCGAGGTCGAGGCGGTAGGGCCCGCTCGTCGCCGCGGGGGTGAGCGCGAGCACCGCCGCGCAGCTCCGCGCCGCGCAGCTCCCGGCGAAGCACCGGCGCGCGCCGCCCACCTCCGGACACGCCGTCCCGCAGGCGCCGCAGTTCGCGGCGTCGGTGGCGGTGGTGACCTCGCACCCGTCCGCCGCGCTGGCGTTGCAGTCGGCGCGGCCGCTGGTGCAGCTCGCCACCGTGCACGCGCCCGCCACGCAGGCCCCCGTCGCGCTCGCCGGGGCGCAGCGGCTGCCGCACGCGCCGCAGTGCTCGGCGCTGGCGCGGGTGTCGACCTCGCAGCCGTTGGAGGCCTCGCC
>CAIOSS010000330.1 GCA_903860995.1 uncultured delta proteobacterium
AGCGCCGCGATGAGCGCGCACGGTAGAGCTCCAGAGCGGACGTGCAGGGCAGACACCCCCCGAAGCTACCGCGCTCGCGGGTGCACCCAAAAATTCTTGCAGGATATTTGGCAGGAATCGTGGACCCGGTCGGCACCCGCGCCCACACCGCAGCACCGATCGGCGCCGGGGACTTGCGTATTCAGCGGATGTCGAAGTGGCACTCGTAGGCCCCGCCCGCGCGGAAGGCCCCGGAGAGGATGTTGTACCGGCCCCCCGCGGGGCAGGTGAACGTGACGTTGGAGCAGAGGTGCGTGTCGGGGCCGCCGTCGGGGCCGCGGCACGAGTCGTCGTTGGCGGCGATCTGCGCGGCGCGCATGCAGGGCCGGTCGCCCGGGCAGACGCGCAGCATGGGGTCGCCCGCGCACACGCCGATGGGGGGCGAGCAGCCGGCGTTGCAGCCGATGTTCACGCTCGCGCCGGGGGTGCAGGTGCGCGCGGCGCCCTCCGGGGTCCACCCGCAGTCGCGGTCGAGGCCCTCGTCGGCGCCGCCGCACGCGAGCGTCGGGTCGCTGGGAAGCCCCCCGTCGGGCCCGAGGGGCCGCGGCGGGATGACCACCGTCATGAACACCTCGTTGTCGTCGTAGCGGCTCTCGGCCACGACCCGCTCGATGTTGACCTGCGCGCGCAGCCGGTACGTGCCGGGGGGCACCTCGGTGATGTCGACGTACTGGCAGTCGAGGCTGCGCCCGTAGAGGTCGTACCAGCCGGCGTGGATGCCCTGGTTGCCGCAGTGGTACCGGCTCGCCGCCGGGAGGTCGGTGCCCATGCCCATGTACCGGGCGGTGTCGAGCAGGCAGAACGACTGCTTGTGCCCGCGGCCCACCTCCGCGCCGGCCATGTCGAAGAGGCGGTAGTCGGCGTAGCCGCGGAGGTGCCAGTGGTTGTGGCAGGTGCCGAACTCGAAGAGCTCGGACGAACGGCCGCCCGTGCTGGGCGGGCCGAAGTACAGGTCGACCTCGCCGATGTTGGGCGTGAGCAGGTCGAAGCGCAGCAGGCGACGGTTGCCCATGACGGTGCAGCCCTCGGTGACCTCGCACGCCGCGGCGCCGAAGGTGCGCTCCTGGATCTGGGTGTTCTGGATGACCGGCGTGAGGTTGGGTAGCGCGCCGCCGTCCCCCCGGATGGCGCCGTCGCGGTGGCCGCCGCCGTCCGTGGGCCCGTCGGTGGCGGACCCGTCGTCGGGGCTCGCGGGCGCGTCGAGGTCGATCACCACCGGCACGTCGACAAACACCGGCACGTCGGTGCGCTTCTCGGCCGGCACGTCGGCCCCGGCGTCGGTCAGGGCGTCGAGGGCGCTGTCGGCGCGCGCGGCGTCCACGGGCCCGGCGTCGGTGGCCCCCGGCGTGGTGCCGTTGGCCGTACAACCCGCCAGGGTGAGTGACCAGAGCGCCGCGGCGATCGTGCGTTGTGTGTGAGTGGTCATGGTTCTCCTGCTCTTCGTGGAGCATGAGAACCCACCGCGGGGCGCCGTCAATGATGCATTGACGAAGCTCCAAGGATTGTATGACTCACCGCTACGACTCGTGATGGACACGCGGGTCGCGCGGGTCATCGGAGTCGTCATACGACTACGCCAGGGATGGGATTGGGGGATGGAAGGCGAAGGGGAGAGACG
>CAIOSS010000331.1 GCA_903860995.1 uncultured delta proteobacterium
GGCGAGGCCGGTGATTGCGGGCGTGGGAGGGTGCCCCCCTCGGAGGGCGAGGCCGGTGATTGCGGGTGAGGGCGGGTGCCCAGCTCAACCCGTCAGAACTCCTGCGACGCGGTGCTAGTCGCCCGTCTGGATGGGGACGCCCGGGGGGTTGGGGCACGGGAGGCAGAGGCGCATGCCCAGGAAGAGGATGCCCGCAGAGCCGCCCGCGCAGCGCGACGCGCAATCCCAGGCGTGCACCTCGGGGCGGAACTGACGGAAGCAGGTGTCGCGACACTCGATCTGGTCGGGCCACGCGGCGCACACGGCCTCGGTGCCGAAGACGCCGCCGAAGCGCACCACCATCTGGCAGCCCTGCTCGCAGACCCAGCCGCGGGTGGGGAGGTAGTTGGGAAACTCCTCCGGGCGGCAGGTGGGCGGCGGCGCCACGCAGCCCGTGAAGCGCATCGCGCCCTCCACGTAGACCTGCCCGTCGGGGCATCGGCGCGCCTCGCAGGCGTCGTCCATCATCGCCCAGCCGTCGCCCATCTGGATGCCGCACATCAGCCCGACGGGCAGGTTGCGCTGGCGATAGACCATCGTCTGCCCGGAGGGGCACAGGCAGCCCTCGTCGACGCGGCCGTCGCAGTTGTCGTCGACGCGGTTGCAGAGCTCCGCGGTGGGCAGCGTCTGGCCGACGCACCCGCCCCAGCGGCCGTCGGTGCAGGTCATCGAGCCGGCGCGGCACTGCCCGATCGCGGTCGTCGCCGGGGGGCCGTCGAAGCACGAGCGCGTCTCGCCCGTGGTGCAGGGGCAGTCCTCGTCGACGGCGCCGTCGCAGTCGTCGTCGGCGCCGTTGCAGGTCTCCGCGCGGGGGCCGGAGAACTGCTGGCAGACGCTCCAGTCCGAGCCGCCCGCCATCCGGTCGACGCAGCGCTGGGTGCCCGCGAAGCACGACCCGCGACCGGCCGTCCCTGCGGCGCCGGGGTAGCATGAGCGCGTCTCTCCGAGGCGGCAGCGGCAGTCCTCGTCGACCACCCCGTCGCAGTCGTCGTCGACGCCGTTGCAGGCCTCGAAGCTGGGCACGATCATCCCGGCGCAGTTGCCCCAGGTGAGCTCGCCGAAGGTGTCGCGGGCGCAGGTCTGGGTGCCGCCCGCGCAGGGCCCGACCCCGGGCGTGCCCGTGGGCCCGGCGTAGCACGACCGCGTAGCGCCCTCGGTCGGGCACGAGCACTCTTCGTCGACGCGCCCGTCGCAGTTGTCGTCGACGCCGTTGCACTGCTCGATCTCCGGGCTACCGGCGCCCGTGCAGGCGAGCCAGGTGCCGCTCGGCGCGCAGCGCATCGTGCCCCACTGGCACCGCGTCCCGCCGGCCTGGTCGGCCCGGCCGGGGTAGCAGGGCTGCGTGGTGGCGGGCTCACACGGGCAGTCCTGGTCGACGACCCCGTCGAGGTCGTCGTCGAGGCCGTTGCCGCAGATGTCGCCGCCCGACATCAAGCCCACGCGGGGCAGGCCCGAGTCGTCGCCCATCATCGACCCGTCGCCCGTCGCCGACCCGTCGCCGCGCGTCGAGCCGTCGCCCGTCGCCGACCCGTCGCCGCTCGCGCCGAGGTCGTCGCCCGGGGTGATCACCCCCGCGTCCGTGCCCTCGCCCGTGTCGGTCGCCCCGGCGTCCAGGCTCGCCGAGCCGTTGTCCGTCCCGGCGCCGTTGGCGTCCTCGGGAGGGCGCACCGACGCCTCCATCCCGGGCTCGATGACCTCGCCGTTATCGGTCTGCGTACAGCCGACCGCGCCAACGAGGCACGACAGCACGATCCAGGGCGCCAGGGATCTCATGGGCGATGCTCCTCGCGAACCGGCAAAACCGCCGCGCTTCGCGACGTTTATGCCACACCGGCACACATGTTCCCGTCAAGGCAGCGGCGAGCTATTTTCGCTTGGGTCTTCGGGGGAAAAATAGGGTGAACTACCCGACGCCGCCGGAGAGCGCCGCCGCGGGGTCGGTCTTCGCCGCCCGCCACGCCGGCCGTAGCGCGGCCAGCACGCAGGCCGCCACGCCGAAGAGCAGCACCCCGAGCACCATCCGCCCGCTGAACACGAACCACGTGTCGGGCTTGAAGGGGAAGTCCGGCAGCCGGGTGCGCGCCACCACGTCGCAGCCCCAGGCCGCCGCCCGCCCCGCCGCGAGCCCCAGCGCCGTCGCGCCCGCGCCGATGGCCGCGGCCTCTAGCACCAGCAGCAGGCGCACGTCGCGCCGCGTGGCCCCGAGGGCCCGCAGGAGCCCCAGCTCGCCGCGCCGCTCGGCGATCATCGCCGCGAAGCCGTGCGCGATGTTGAGCGCCGCCACCAGCACCGTCACCACGCTCGCCAGCGACAGGATCACCGTCACCGCCGTCGCGAGCAGGCCCATCTGCTCGGCGCCCCGCGTGCGCACCTCCAGGCCCTCGGCCCGCACCCGCGCCGCGACCTCGGTCATCCGCGACGGGTCGCGCAGGTACACCACCACCGAGGAGTACCGCGTGGCCGCGTCCTCGCTCGCGTACTCGCGGTTGAGCCGGCGCGCGACCGCCATGGGGACGGTCACCCCGAGGTCCATCGCGCGGGGCGAGACGCCCACCAGCTTCGCGTGCACCCGCCGGGGCGTGCCCTGCCGCGCCGCCCCGAGGCCCGCGCGCCCGAGGTCCCACTCCAAAATCAAGCCCTCGGCCTGGCGCAGCAGCAGGTCGCCCAGCCGTGGCAGACCATGCGCGGGCGCGATGGCCCCGTTGAAGACCTCCACCAGGTACGGCGACACCACCGCGGGGATGGGCGGCGAGCAGTGCCCCGCGGGCCGGGGCTGCCCCGACACCGGCAGCGACACGAGGTCGCAGAACTCCCCGCTCGCGGCGCCGCAGTCGGCGTCGGTCGCGCACGGCCGGTTGCTCGCCCGCCCGATGGGGTCTTCGAAGTCCGCGCCCGGCCGCAGGTCGCCTCGCACCATGGTGGGGTCGACCCCGTCGGCGGGGATCTCCCCGGAGCCCACGTCGCGCCCGAACATCGCGCGCCCGCCCCGCCCCGAGGTGGGGAAGGCCAGCCGGAGCCGCGGCAACGCGAGCCGCACGCCCTCGGCCCGGCGCAGCGCCCGCGCCTGCGCCTCGTCGATGCCCGGCGGCCGCGCGCCCAGCATCGAGAGCACCGACCCGACGCTGCTCTCCGGGGGGATCACCTCCACCTGGTCGAGGGGGAGGATCTTCCCGAAGACCACCGCCCGCATCCCCGCCGCGAGACCGAGGAAGAAGACCAGCGTGGCGACCCCCGCGGCGATGCCCAGCGCGGCCACCCAGAAGGTTCGCATCGAGCGCCGCAGGTCGCGGCCCACCAGCGAGACCAGCGCGGCGGCCCTCACGCGACCCCCCGGGCCTGCGCCACGTCGTCGACCAGCCGGCCCTCGTCGAGGGTGAGCACCCGCGTCGCGATGGCCGTCGCGCGGGCTTCATGGGTGACCAGCAGCACGGTCATGGCCCGCTCGGCGTGCAGCGACTCGAAGAGCCCGAGGATGGACGCGCCGGTCTCTGCGTCGAGGCTCCCGGTGGGCTCGTCGCACAGCAGGATGCGCGGCTCCATCAGCAGGGCCCGCGCGATGGCCACGCGCTGCCGCTGGCCGCCGGAGAGCGCCGTGGGGAGGTCGTCGCCGCGGCCCGCGAGGCCGACGCGCTCGATCCACCGGTCGACCCGGGCGGCGAGGTCGGGCACCGGGGCCGGGGCGAAGCTCGCGGGCAGGGCGACGTTCTGGCGCACGGTCCACGACGCCACGAGATGGAAGGCCTGGAAGACGTACCCGATGGACGCGTGGCGCAGCGCCGCCGCCTCGGCGTCGGAGAGCGCGGCGAGCGAGCGACCGAGCACCCGCACCTCGCCCTCGAAGTCCCGGTCGAGCGCGCCCGCCACGTGGAGCAGGGTGCTCTTGCCCGAGCCCGAGCGCCCGGTGACCGCGACGAGCTCGCCCGGCGCCACGGAGACGCTCACCCCGTCGAGGGCCACGCGCCCGCCGGGGTAACGCTTGCGCACGTCGCGCAGCGCGAGGTGGGCAGTCACAGCGGGATCGGGCGAAGGCAGGGGTGTTTCGCTCATTGGGGGGGGGGTGAAGGGCGCTGGAGGATCGCGGCAAACGCCGCCGAGGGCAACGCCGCGCCTCCACGCGCGCGACGCTTCCGCGAGCGTAGGGCGCGTGAGCTTCTTCGAGGCCTTGTGGCTGGAGGCGCGGGCCGCGCACACCCCGTGGCTGCTGGCGCGCTGCGTCGCCGCCGCGCTGCGCACCAGGGAGCTCGGCGTTTCCGCGGGTGGTGGCGCGGCGCCCGGAGCTTGCGGCGCACTTCGCGGAGACGCTCGCGACCCGCAGCGCGGCGCTCCAGGCGGTGCGCTCTCGCTACGCCGCCGCGGGCGCCGGGCGGCGCCGCACCACGCTGTACAGGCCCAGCAGCACGCCGGCCCAGCCGACCCAGTCGCCGGTGTAGCCGTAGACGGTGCGACCCTGGCGCAGGTGCACCGTGGCCACGACGTTCTCGCGGGTGAAGGTGCGGCTCTGGGCCAGCACGCGACCGCCCGCGTCGATGACCGACGAGACCCCCGAGTTGGCCGCGCGCACCAGGTCGCGCCGGTGCTCGACGGCGCGGAACTTCGAGAGGGCGTTGTGGATCCACGGCTCGGCCGTGTCGCCGAACCACGCGTCGTTGAGGATCACCGCCAGCAGGTCGGGGCTCACGCGGTTCTGGAAGTCGCGCACGAACCTCGGGAGGATGTCCTCGTAGCAGATGAGCGGCGCGACGGTGCCGCCGGGGACGGGCAGCGTGCGGATGGTGCTGCCGCGGGTGAAGTGCCCGCTGTGCGGCGACGCCCGGTAGATCTGCGGGAAGGTCTCGCCCAGCGGGATGTACTCCCCGAAGGCCAGCAGGAAGACCTTGTCGTACGAGCCGCGCATGTTGCCGTCGGCGTCGGTCATGAAGGCCGTGTTGTAGAGGTTGGGGCGCTCGGCCGTGCCGTCGCGCACCGACAGCGCGCCGAAGAGCACCGGGGTGTGCAGGTCCCACGGGGGGATGTAGTCGCGGATGTTGGTGACGTGCTCGGGGATGCGAAACGCGACGGCGCTCTCGCTCCACACGATCCACTCCACCCCTTGGGCCTCGAGCGCGCGCGAGGCCGCGAGGTGCCGGTCGAGCGCCTCGACGGGGTCGTTGCGCTTCTGCATCAGCCCGAGGTTCTGCTGCACCACGCCGACCCGCAGCGGGCGGGCGCGCGCGGCGTCGGAGTCCACCTGCCCGAGGCGCCAGTGGCCGTAGGGGATCGCCAGCGCCCAGAAGGCCAGCGGCAGCGCGAGGGGACGCAGCCTGTGGGCCCACGACCCGGTGCGCGCCCACGCCTCGGCGAGGGCGGTGTGGCCGAGCACCATGGCGGCGGTGATGAGCAGCACGCCGCCGAGGTCGGCGGTCTGGTAGAGCACCGGCGCGTTGTGCAGGGAGTTGGCGAGGTACCACGGGAAGAGCAGCGGGAAGAGCAGCTCGACCCCGGCGGCCAGCAGCGGCACCGCGAGCAGCCGGGGGAGGTTGCGCGCGTCGGCCTTGCTCACGAGCCACGCGAGCACGCCGTACTGGAAGCCCTGGGCGACCCAGAGCAGCGAGGCGAAGAGCACGCAGAGCGCCGTGGGGAAGCCCGAGAAGGTCTTGAGCATCCCGACGATCCAGCTGAAGCCGCCGGCGACGGCGACGGTGCCGGTGACCCACCCGAGGCGCGTCGCGCGCCAGCCGGTGCGGCCGCGCAGGGCGACCAGCAGGGGCGCCAGGGAGACGAAGGCCAGGGGGTAGATCTCCCGGCCCGCGAAGCCGAGGAAGACCGCGAGGCCGCTGAAGACGGCGCAGGCCAGGGCCCAGCGCTCGCGCATCACCACGCGAACCGTCGGGGGGTGAGCTGCGGCCGCGCTCCGTTCGGGGGTCGATTCACTCATCGTTGGGTGTCAGTGGGGTACACGGCGGGAGGGCGCGTCGCCGGGTCACTCGGGCATCGGAAGCCGTTGCGCGCGCGGGCGGCGCCACGGTAGCACGGCGGGTGACAGCCCCATGCACATCGACAAGTACGACCACGCACCGCGGCTCCCGGAGGGGGAGAGCATCGACCTCGACGCGATCATCCCGGGGGAGGGCAGGGTGTTCCTGGAGGTGGGGCCGGGCCGCGGGGCCTTCGCGCTGGGCTACGCGGCGCTGCACCCGGAGACGCGCTTCCTGGCGATGGAGATCCGCCGCAAGCTGGCCGCGCAGCTCGACGAGCGCCTCCAGAAGAAGGGCTTCCCCCGGGCCAGGTGCTTCGCCGAAGACGCCGGCCTCGCCCTCCCGCGGCTGCGCCCCGACGGGTGCGCCCTCGGCGCGGCGGTGCACTTCCCCGACCCCTGGTGGAAGAAGCGCCACGCCAAGCGCCTCGTGGTGCAGGACTCCTTCGTCGCCGAGCTCGCGCGCCTGCTCGCGCCGGGCGCGCTGTTGTTGGTGCAGACCGACGTCGAAGACCGCGCGGTGGCCTACTTCGAGCGCCTCGCGGCGTGCCCGGCGCTGGAGAATACCGTGACGGGTATGTTCGCCGCCGAGAGCCCCTTCGCGCCGGCGCGCTCCAACCGCGAGACGCGGGCCATCGCCGACGGGCTGCCCATCCACCGGATGGTATTCCGGCGGCGATGATCGCGCGCGACTCGTGGGCCGAGGGCCCCGCGGGGCGCATCCGGCTGCGGTGGACGCTTCCACCGGGGGAGGGGCCCTTCCCGTGGGTGATGTACCTGCCGGGCTACGCCGCGGGGGGCCTCGGGTTCTTCCCGGCGCCCACGGTCGACCCGCTGCGGTGCCTGCTGGCCGCGCTCACCGCGGCGGGCTATGCGACGGTGCGCGCGGAGAAGCGGGGGATGGGCGGCAGCGGCGGTTCGAGCGCGGCCGACGCGGGCTTCGAGGACGAGCACGCCGACCTGCGCGCGGCCCTCGCCGCGCTCGTCGAGGCGCCGTGGGTCGACGGGCAGCGGGGCACGCTGCTGGGGCACTCCATCGGTGGCCTGCACGCCCCGCGGCTGGCGGCGGGCGTGTCGGCGGTGCGGGCGGTGGCGCTCTCCGGCGTGGGCTGGCTCACCTGGGCGGAGTACCTGCTGGCCAACCAGCGGCGCGTGCTGGCGATGTCGGGCGCCGGGCCCGTGGAGATCGAGGCGCGCCTGCGGGCGCTGGAGCGCTTCAACGCGCGGGTGCTCCAGGAAGGGGTGCACCCCGCCGCGGCGCTCGCGGGCGTCGAGGCGTACCGGGGGTGGCTGGGCGTCGACGCCGAGGGGCGGCTGCACGGGCGCACGGGGCGCTACTGGCAGGAGGTGCAGGCGTGCCCGGTGGCGGCCCCGCTGCTGGCGTTGACGGTGCCCGTGCTGGCGATGTGGGGCGCGAGCGACTGGCAGTCGCAGCGGGACGAGCACGTCGCGCTGGCGGCGGCGATCAACGCCGCGCGGCCGGGCGGCGCGCGCTTCGTGGAGATCGCGGGGGCCGACCACGACTGGCGGGCGCACCCGACCCCGGAGGCGTCGATGGCGGCGCGCTGGACGGGGGACTTCGCCGAGGGGGTGGCCGAGGCCCTGCTGGCGTGGCTGCCCGGGGCGGGGGTCAGCGCGCCGGGGCGATGAAGTCCGGGAGCTTGCCGGTGCCGCTGTCGACGATGCGGCGCTGGAGGTACCAGGGCCGCGAGCCGAAGACCGAGATGGGGTAGATCAGCAGGAGCGCGGCGGCCACCAAGCCCAGCAAGATGGCGCGGCCGTCGGTGAGCTGTCCGTCGACGCCGATCTGCACCACGCCGTCGGAGAGCGCGGAGACCGTGTAGCGCACCTCCGGGCACGCGCCCGACTGCGCGCACGACCACACCGCCGCGCTGCACTCGTCGGTGAGCACCTGCGCGCCGCCGCCGACCTCGCGCACGCTGCGCAGCCCGTAGTGCTGGACGTAGTACCCGGGGCGGTTCTTGGGCTTGTGATAGACCTGCCACTGGCGGGTGGCGGCGGGGCGCGCCCGCACCGTCTGGCCGGTGAGCCCGAGCAGCGCCACCGTCGGGAATACCACTATCGGTAAAGCCAGCGCGAGCACCGCCACGCCGACGAGCCACGAGCGGTAGAAGGCCGCGCGCTCGCTGGAGGTCGCGCCGGGGCGCTCGGTGGACACCACCATGGGACCGCTGCGCGAGGGGCGCAGCACGGGCTCCGTCGCCGCGGCGCGGTAGGCGGCGCCCATGCCCGAGGGGTTGGCGCCGAA
>CAIOSS010000332.1 GCA_903860995.1 uncultured delta proteobacterium
GCCCCGGTCGGGCGTGCGGGTCGACGTGGCGGCCCCGCCGGTGCGCGACGAGGACGTCGACGCGGAGCTCGCCGCGCTGCGCGAGCGCGTGGCGCGCAAGGGCGACCGCCGCGGGTGACGTGTTAGCCTCCGCGGCGTCGTGAACATCAAGAGCGTCGCGTTGGGTGCGTTGGCTGTGGGGGCGGTGGCGTGCCAGGCGGCGCCGGCGAGGCTCGCGGGGCGCTGGGTGCTGCTGTCGGGCAACGCGCCCGTGGCGGTGGGGCAGGCCGACGCGCCCGAGGCGGGGGGGCCGTTGAGGCTGGTGCCGGGCTCGCCCGCGGCGGGGGCGTGCCTCGGGGCGGAGGAGTACGTGCAGATGTTCGGGCCGGTGTGCCCGCACGAGCCCGAGGTCGGTCCGCCCGGGTCGGACGTCGACGTGCGCTGGTACTGCCACGGGCACCTCGCAGTGCGCGTGCGCCTCGAGCGCTGCCCCCACCCCGGGCGCTTCCGGGTCGTCGAGCTCGCGGTCGCCACCGCCGAGCGCTGATCGACGGCCACGCGCCCGGCTTTCGGTTACCCTCCGCCCTACCGCTGATGTCCTACGACCCCACCGACATGGATCCCGTCCGCCCGCCCCGCGGGCCGCGCATCGTCGAGGGCGTGCTCGCGGCGCTGCTCGCGATGTCCCTCGTGGGCAACGTGGCGCTCTACCGTCGCCCCCCCCGCATCGTCGAGCGCCCGGCGCCCGCGCCCACCGCGGTGATCCCGCTGCCCGTCGCCCCCCCGCCGCCGTGCCCCGCCGCGGTCGAGTGCCCGCCGCCGCCGCCGCCGTGCCCCACCGTGGCGACCGGAACGGGGACCGGTCACGGCCCGTCGGGTCCGCCGCCGCCGCGCGAAGACCTCGCGCTCGCCCAGCAGGGCGAAGGGCAGGTGAACACCGCCGCCGACCACGCCGAGCGCGACCCCATCCACCGGGTGGCGCAGCGCAACCTGGTCACCGGCGTCGACCAGATCGTGACGTCCCGCAGCCCGGCCGCGGCGGAGCGCTTCCTCCAGCGCAACCTGCCGTCCATCGCCAGCATGGACTGCGCCTTCCGCGACCCGGCCATGGCCGAGCACGTCCGGATGCAGCTGCGCCCGATGAACGCGCTCGCCCGCCCGGCCAACCGCCTGTCCGAGGCCGACCTCGTCCGCTATGAGAGGGAGCTGCGATGCCCGCGCGAATGAAGGTCTCCTCCGTGCTCCTGCTCGCCTTCGCGGCCTCCGCCGCGGACTGCGCGCGCACCCTCCCGCCGCCCCCGTGCCTCGGCGGCGCGTGCCGCCAGTGGCCCCACGTCGAGGTGCGCTTCTGGCGCAACCAGGGCCCGCCCCGCGGCCGGCGCTACACCGGCGCGCTCTGCGTGCAGGTCGCCTACGACTGCCCCGAGGAGGGCCGCCACCAGGTGTGGATCGAGCCGCAGGCCCCGCGCTGCGCCACGATGCTCAACAACGACGGCGGCCCCGAGTGGCTGCGGGTGGAGAACGGCCGGCTGTCCATCCCGTGGCCCGCGCGCTGCCGCGGCTCGCGGGTGGAGATGTACGTCTCGGCGCAGCCCAACTTCGCGACGTGCACCGCGGTCAACAACCAGCTCCTCCCGGCCGACCGCGCCACGCTGGGCGCCGACCTCACCTTCGAGTGCCGCTGACCGACCCCCTCGCCCCGCTGCTCGCGCAGGCCCTCGCCGCCCGCGCCCCCCTGGTCGAGCGCCTGCGCCGCGAGGCCACCGACGCGTACCGGCTCTTCCACGGCAGCGTCGAGGGCGCTGCCGGGCTCACCGTCGACCGCTACGGCGACCTCGTGCTGGCGCAGTCCTTCCACGGCCCGCTGGAGCCCGCATCGCGCGAGGCCCTCGAGGGCTTCTACGCCGACGCGCTGCCCGGGTGCGCCGTGGTCTACAACGACCGCAGCGGGGTGGGGTCGCGGGTGCGCAACCCCCTCGACGGCGACGCGCTCGCGGCGGCGACCGCTCCCCGCGTGGCGACCGAGCTCGGGGTGCGGTACCGCATCCAGGCGCGGCACGCGGGCCAGGACCCGTGGCTCTTCCTCGACCTGCGCGCCGGGCGCCGCCGGGTGATGGCCGAGGCTCCCGGGCGCTCGGTGCTCAACCTCTTCGCGTACACCTGCGGTGTCGGCCTGGCGGCCGCGACGGCGGGCGCGCGCGAGGTGCTCAACGTCGACTTCGCCGCGTCGAGCCTCGCGGTGGGCGCCGACAACGCGGGGCTCAACGCCCTCGCCGCCCCGCCGGTGAACCTCCAGGGGGACGTGTTCGCGGTGACGCGCCAGCTCGCGGGCATCGGCCAGCCCGCGGTGGTGCGCGGCCGCCGCCTGCCGCCCTTCCCGACGCTGGCGCCGCGTCGCTACGACCTGGTCTTCCTCGACCCGCCGCGCCTCGCGAAGAGCCCCTTCGGCATCGTCGACCTCCTGCGCGACTACGCCGCGGTGTTCAAGCCCGCGCTGCTCGCCACCGCGGAGGGCGGGGCCATCGTGTGCTGCAACAACGTCGCGCAGGTCGAGCGCGACGGGTGGCTCGACGGCCTGCGCCGCAGCGCCGCCAAGGCCGGGCGCCCGGTGCGCGACGCCGAGTGGATCACCCCCGAGGAGGACTTCCCCAGCCCCGACGGGCGCCACCCCCTGAAGATGGTGCTCCTGCGGGTGTGACCCGCGGCCGTCCGTCAGTCATTTCCTGTCCCTGCGCAGCAACGGGCTTCAGCACAGTTGTCCAGCGGTTGGGGGCTTCGGGCATACCCTCGCGCAGTGACACGGACGATGCCCCTGCGACTCCTCGCGGTCCTGCTCCTGATCGGCGCGCTCGCCGCGGCCTGCTCGCCCCGCTCGGCCGGCAATCCTCCCGCCCCGGACGCGTCGGCCGACGACGCCCCGACGGCCGACGCGCCCGCGATCCACGCCCCCGTCCTCGACGCGCCCGTCCTCGACGCACCCCTGCCCGTGGATCTGGTCGTCGACGTGCCCGTGGTCGACCTGCCCGCGGTCGACGCGGGCCCGAGCTGTCGCACCGACCGCGACTGCGCCGTCGGGCTGGTGTGCGGTCGCGCCTGCAGCGCGTGCGCGACCTGCGCGGCCTCGGCGGACTGCTGCGGCCGCTCGTGCAACACCACCATGGGCACCTGCAACTGACCTCCGCGGCGCGGACCGTGGCACCCTCGGGCCATGACCACCGAGCTACACCCTGACGCCTCCGCGGTGCTGACCACCTGGTTCGGGAGCGACGCGATCGTCGAGCCCATTGATCCGGCCATCCAACGCCGGTGGTTCGTCCCAGACCCGGCCTTCGACGAGGAGATCCGCGCGCGCTTCGGGGCGCTCATCGAGGAGGCCTCGGGCGAGGGCCTGCGGGCGTGGGAGGAGAGCGCTCGCGGGGCGCTGGCGCTGGTGCTGCTGCTCGATCAGTTCACCCGCAACGTGCACCGCGAGAGCGGGCGGGCCTTCGTTGCCGACCCGGTGGCGCGCGGGGTCGCCGAGCGGGCCGTCGCGCGGGGCTTCGACCAGGTGGTGCCCTTCGCGGCGCGGGCCTTCTTCTACGTGCCCTTCGAGCACGGCGAGACCCTCGCCCTGCAAGATCGCTCGGTGGCCCTCTTCGACGCCCTCGCGTCGGCGGCGTCGCCCGAGCAGGCGAAGGGCGCCCAGGAGCTGTGCACCTACGCCGAGAAGCACCGCGCGGTGATCGCCCGCTTCGGGCGCTTCCCGCACCGCAACAAAGTGCTCGGGCGCGAGAGCACGGCGGAGGAGGAGGAATTCCTCAAGGCGGGGCGGGGCTTCTGACAGGTCGATCGGAGCACCCGCCCACGCCCGCAGTCCCCGGTCTCGCCGATCGAGGGGAGCACCCGCCCACGCCCGCAGTCCCCGGTCTCGCCCTCCGAGGGGAGCACCCGCCCACGCCTGCGATCACCGGCCTCGCC
>CAIOSS010000333.1 GCA_903860995.1 uncultured delta proteobacterium
CCCAGGTTTCTCGACCATCTCGGCCGATCCAATGAGCACTGCCGAAGAAGACGAATCGACACGTTCCGGGAGACGATCGACACCTATGCGGAATCTGCGAGCAGCTAGCCGCTTAACGCCTATGGGGGGTGTACCGGTGCGGGGGAGGTTCACGAGGAGATGTTGGCGATGACAAGAATGGTAGGGTCGATTCAGACGCTCGCGCTCGGCGCGGCGCTCATGGGCTGTACCGACGGCGGGCCGGTGGTGGGAGGCCGCGAGGACGCGGGCGCGATGGACGCGGCGCTGGACGTCACCTGCGCGACGGCGCAACTGCGGTGCGGCGCGACCTGCTTCGACCCCACGACCGACCCCGACAACTGCGGCGCGTGCGGGATGCGCTGCGCCCGCACCGAGGCCTGCGTGATGGGCCGCTGCGCGCTCCAGTGCCCGTCGGGCCAGGCCGCGTGCAACGGCCGCTGCGTCGACGCCTCCACCGACCGCGCCAACTGCGGCACCTGCGGCACCACCTGCGCCGCCGGCCAGGTCTGCGCGGCCGGCACCTGCGCGCTGGAGTGCGGCGCCAGCCTCGCGACCTGCACCGGCGCGGGCGACGCGGGCGCCTCCGCCGACGGCGGCGCGGGCGAGCGCTACTGCGCCAACACGCGCACCGACCGCAACAACTGCGGCGGCTGCGGGATGGTCTGCCCCAGCGGGCAGATCTGCGAGGCCGGCACCTGCGTCATCAGCTGCCTGATGGGCCAGTCGGCCTGCGGCGACCGCTGCGTCGACCTCGCCTCCGACAACGCGAACTGCGGCGCCTGCGGCACCGCCTGCCCGAGCGGGCAGCTCTGCTCGGCCGGCACCTGCCGCGTCTCGTGCGGCGCGGGCACCACCAACTGCTCGGGGCTCTGCGCCAACACGGACACGGACAACGCCAACTGCGGCGCGTGCGGCACCGCCTGCGCGTCGGGCCAGGTCTGCTCCGGCGGCATGTGCCGCGTGTCGTGCATCGAGGGCACCTCCAACTGCTCGGGCTCGTGCCGCGACCTCCAGAGCGACAACGCCCACTGCGGCGCCTGCGGCATGGCCTGCCCGGGCGGGCAGCTCTGCTCCGGCGGCGTGTGCCGGGTCTCGTGCGGCGCCGGCACCACCAACTGCGAGGGCGTCTGCCGCGACCTCCAGACCGACAACGACAACTGCGGCGCCTGCGGCACGGCCTGCGCCGCGGGCCAGGTGTGCTCCGGCGGCATGTGCCGGGTCTCCTGCGGCACCGGCACCACCAACTGCTCGGGCGCCTGCCGCGACCTCGCGACGGACAACGCCAACTGCGGCGCGTGCGCGATGGCCTGCGCCGCGGGGCAGGTGTGCTCCGGCGGCATGTGCCGGGTGTCGTGCGCGGCGGGCACCACCAACTGCTCGGGTGCCTGCCGCGACCTCGAGACCGACAACGCCCACTGCGGCGCGTGCGCGATGGCCTGCGCGAGCGGGCAGCTCTGCTCCAGCGGGACGTGTCGCGTGTCCTGCCAGGCGGGCACGACCAGCTGCTCGGGCGCCTGCCGCGACCTCCAGAACAACAACGCCCACTGCGGCGCCTGCGACACCGTGTGCCCGAGCGGCCAGGTGTGCTCCGGCGGGATGTGCCGGGTGACGTGCGGCACGGGCCAGGTGAACTGCGCGGGCTCGTGCCGCGACCTCACCATCGACCGCACCAACTGCGGCGCGTGCGCCACCGTGTGTCCCGCGGCGGCGGCCAACACCTTCGGCGCATGTGTCGCCGGTGCCTGCTCAGTCGGGTGTTTGCCGGGCTTCGACAACTGCGACAGAATGGCCGCCAACGGCTGCGAAACGGCCGTGCTGGCCTCGGACGTGAACAACTGCGGCGGTTGCGGCGTCGCCTGCGCCTTTCCCAACGCGGCCGCCACCTGCGCGATGGGCGTCTGCGTACGCGGGACCTGCGCCGCGGGCTTCGACGACTGCAACATGAACCCCCTCGACGGCTGCGAGTCCAACCTCACGATCGACACCTCCTGCGGCACCTGTGGCACGGTGTGTCTGGCCGGCAGAACATGCAGCAGCGGTGTGTGCCGCTTCGTCGGCTGCGGCGACGGCCTCGCCACCGCGGGCGAGTCCTGCGACGACGGCAACCGCACCGCGGGCGACGGCTGCTCGGCGCTCTGCCAGGTCGAGGCGGACCGCGCCTGCTCGGGAAGCCCGAGCGTATGCGTCGCGCTGGAGCTTCTCTGCACCGACACGATCGACAACGACGGCGACGGCCAGACCGACGCGACCGACTCCGACTGCAGGATCCCGAGCTATTTCCCGGCCTGCCGGGCGGGGCAGTCGCGCTGGATCGTCGAGTCCACCGGCGGGCCGATCTCGATCCCCGACAACACCCGTGCTGGGCTCAGCAGCACCATCACCCTCCCGCCGGGGCTCGGCACGATCCGGCGGGTGGCGGTGGTGTTCGACATCACGCACCCTTGGGACTCAGACCTCGACATCAGCCTGACGCCTCCGGGCGCAGGGGTCGCCCTCAACCTCTCGAGCGACAACGGCGAAGAGGGTGACAACTACACCCGGACGGTGCTTGACTCGACTTGCGCGAGCATGATCGCCGGCAGCGCGGCTCCCTTTAGCGGCTGCTTCTCGCCCGAGAGCACCCTGGAGACGCTCAACGGCACGCCAGCGAGCGGAGCCTGGCGCCTTGACGTCGTCGATGACAGCGCGGCAGACGTCGGCACCTTCCAAGGCTGGGCCCTGGTGCTCTGCACCACCACGCCCTAAGCAGGGATGCGGAACTCGCCCCGATAACCGTCAGCACCCCTTCTCCTCGTGGCTCTGGCGCAGCCGCGACATCGCAGCGCGAGATTGTTGAAGACCGCAACGAGCGCCTCCTGTCGGCGCCGATGCACGATGCCCACCCGCTCGGTGACCGCCGCGATCATCTTCATCCGTCCATCGCACGCTGGGCACTTCAGCGCGTCGACGCCCCACACCCGCCACAGCAGCCGCGCCCAGTCGATGGGCACCCACTTCGTCGACACCTCCCGCGTCCCGCCCTCGCCCACTCGCTCGGTGGCCGTCGCCTCGGGTCCGTCGCCGACCTCCGCCGCGCCCGGCGGCAGCGGGACCACCGCCACCCGCCACGGCGAGTTGGGCGCCAGCACGCCGTGGTAGCGCACCAGCGATGACCGCGGCGGAGGTGTTAGCGCGCTCAGCCGGGCCATGAACTCCATCGGCGTCATCACCCGGTGCGTCGCCCTCCGCGCTGCGCGGTGACTTCACCCGGTGCGCCACGTTGCCATCGGGCGGCCCGCAACGTGACCATTCCCGTTCCCTCCCTCGATGTCTCGGAACGGGAACGCAGCCCTCGACGAGGCCGGTGACCTCAGGCCTGGGCGGGCGATCGGCTCGACCCGTCAGAACGCTTGCGACGCAGTGCCATACGGACGAGGCCCGCGCTCCGCGGGAGAGGTGCGCTACGATGCCGGGCGCCATGACCGACCCGCTCTCCCCCGACGACCTCCTCGCTGCGCTCCGCGACGTCGGCGCGCGCAAATACCACGACAAACACAGCTTCCACGTGCTGATGAACGAGGGGCGCCTCACCCCCGCGCAGCTCAAGGTCTGGGCCCTCAACCGCTTCTACTACCAGCGCAGCATCCCGGTGAAGGACTGCTCCGTCATGGCCCGCATGCCCTCGCCCCGCGACCGCCGCCGCTGGCGTCAGCGCCTCGTCGACCAGGACGGCGCCGGTCCCGACGACGAGGGCGGTATCGAGGCCTGGCTGCGCCTCGTCGAGGCCTGCGGCGGCACCCGCGACGAGGCCTGGTCGGGCGCCGGGCTGCTGCCGGGCGTGCGCTTCGCCGTCGACGCCTACGTCCACTTCGTGCGCGAGCGGCCGTGGGTCGAGGGCGTGGCCTCGTCGCTGACGGAGCTGTTCTCCCCGACGCTGATGTCCGTGCGCATCGTGGCCTTCGAGACGCACTACCCCTGGGTCGCCGCCGAGGGGCTCAGCTACTTCCGCGGGCGCCCCACGCGCGCCACCAAGGACAGCGACCACGCCGTCGAGATCGTGCTCGCGCACTGCACCACCCGGGCGATGCAGGACGCCGCCGTCGCCGCGCTCGACTTCAAGTGCGACCTGCTCTGGGCGCAGCTCGACGCCATCTATTGGCACTGCGTCGGGCCGTGAGCGACGACGCGCGCCGCCCCACCCTCGCCCGCCGGGCCCGGCTGCGCTGGGACGCGGCGCGCGCGCAGCACGTGGTGGTGGTCCCCGAGGGGGTGCTCGCGCTCAGTGCCGAGGGCGCCGAGGTGGCCGCGCTGCTCGACGGCCGGCGCTCCGTAACCGCCGTGATCGACGCGCTCGCCGAGGCCCACCCCGAGGCGCCGCGGGAGGTCATCGGCGACGACGTGCGGGACTTCGTCGGGCGCCTCGTCGCGCGCGGCTACGTCACCCTGGAGGCGCCGTGAGCGATCCCCCGGTCGCCCTCCTGGCCGAGCTCACCTACCGCTGCCCGCTGCGCTGCGCGTACTGCTCCAACCCCACCGACTGGCGAGACTACGGCGACGAGCTCGACACCGCCGTCTGGTCGCGGGTGCTGCGCGAGGCCGCCGAGCTCGGCGCGCTCCACGTGCACTTCTCCGGGGGCGAGCCCCTCTTGCGCGACGACCTGGAGTCGCTGGTGCGCGCGGCCCGCGACGCGGGGCTGTACACCAACCTCATCACCTCGGCGTGGCGGGTGACCCGCGAGCGCCTCGCCGCCCTCGCCGACGCGGGCCTCGACCACGTGCAGGTGAGCGTGCAGGACAGCGACGCCGCGCACGCCGACGCCCTGGCCGGCACCGCGGTGCACGCCCACAAGCTGGAGGCCGCGCGGGAGGTGAAGGCCCTCGGGATGGCGCTGTCGGTCAACGCCGTGCTGCACCAGCGCAACCTCGCGCGGGTGGGGGAGATCATCGCGCTGGCGGAGTCCGTCGGGGCCGAGCGGCTGGAGCTCGCCAACACCCAGTGGCACGGCAGCGCCCTCGCCCACCGCGACGCGCTGATGCCCGACCGCGAGACCCTCGCGCGGGCCCAGGCCGTGGCCCTCGCCGCGCGGGCTCGCCTGCGCGGGACCATGGACGTGATCTGGGTGATCCCCGACTGGTACGAGGACGCGCCGCGGCCCTGCATGGACGGCTGGGGGCGGCGCTTCGTGACGGTGATCCCGACGGGGGTGGTGCTGCCCTGCCCCGGGGCCCACGGGTTACCTGGCATGGTATTCGACAGCGTGCGCGACCGCCCCCTCGGGGACATCTGGCGCGAGGGCGCGGACTTCCAGCGCTACCGCGGCACCGGGTGGATGTCGCCCACCTGCGCGGGCTGCGAGCGCCGGGACGTGGACTTCGGCGGCTGCCGCTGCCAGGCCTTCGCCCTCACCGGGGACGCCGCCCGCACCGACCCGTCCTGCCCGAAGAGCCCCGACCATCGCCTCGTGCGCGACCTGCGGCGCGAGCGCCCGGCCACCGCGAAGGAGCCCGGCGGACCGCTCTACCGCATCGACATCCGCCGGGGCCCTCGCGCATCCTGAGCGGCGATGAAGTTCCGCGGCGTGAAGCCTTCGCTGATCTCGACCCAGGTGCGCAACACGGCCGCGTGGGCCCTCGACGGGCCGGTCGACGGACCCGCGCACTCGTGGCGCCGGGCGCTGGTGTCGGCGACGGAGATCCCGCACGGCCACGACGGCGAGGGGGCGTACCTCCGGCTGCTGCTCGCGGCGCACCACGCCACGGTGGCGACCTTCGTGCCGACGGACGTCGACAGCCACATCCGCTTCCACGCGTGGCAGCGCTGCGAGACCGTCGACGACCTCCGGGTGGCCGCCGCGGTGCTCGACGAGACGGCGGCGTGGGACCCGTCGGAGGTGTCCGCCCGCGTGGTGACCATCGAGGGCGTGGGGTCCATCTCGGGGCACGACGGCGAGTGGATGGGGGTGCGCGCCGGGGCCCTCGGGCGCGCCCTGGCCCTCGACGACGGCGCCACGGCCGACGCGCAGACCGCCTTCCTGGATGCCTCGCTCGAGCGCCACGCGGAGGCCTTCGCGGCGGTGCAGCGGGCGAAGGGGCGCGAGCTCAAGGCTCTGGAGGTGGTGGCCACCATCGCGCACAACCTGGGCGACCTCTCGCGGGTGGTAGAGACGTGGCCGATGAAGTCCCCTGCCGCGCTTGCGGTTCGCCGGCGCTACGCGAAGCTGGGCCACGAGACCGACGGCGACCCGCGCTTCGCCCTCGCGGGGCGCATCTACCGGCGCGCCATGGCCGCGGAGAACCCGCGCTTCCTGGCGCTGCGGGCGGCGCGCTCGCTGCGGGTGCACCGCGACCTGCTGCTGGGCATCGGGCCCTTCTTCGACGCCTGGGGCGAGACCGTCGCGCGGCACCCCTCGCTCGACGACAGGGCGCCCGGCGGGGAGCACGGCGGGCGCGGCGCGGCGCTCGCGGCGCTGGTGGCGAGCCACCTCGCGGCGCCGACGGTGCAGGGCTTCCTCCGGGCGATCGCGGGCTTCCACCGGGCGGCGCCGGGGGGCGTGGAGCGCTACGCCGACCAGGTGGCGGCGCGCGAGCGGGCTTCGCTGCGGACGGGGGCGATCCGGGAGGCGCTGGGGGTCGACCGCGACCGCTTCGAGGCGCGCGCGATCAACCGCTACCGCGCCGCGCACGACGCGGGGTGACGTCGGCCCGGAGGCCCTAGTACCGCGTCGCAGGAGTTCTGACGGGTTGAGCAGGGCACCCGCCCACGCCC
This sequence comes from uncultured delta proteobacterium, assembly GCA_903860995.1. Classification (GTDB taxonomy): domain Bacteria; phylum Myxococcota_A; class Polyangia; order Polyangiales; genus SCUS01. The sequence goes on from CAIOSS010000333.1 coordinate 6,767, forward strand.
GCAATCACCGGCCTCGCCGATCGAGGGGAGCATCCGCCCAGGCCTGCGATCACCGGCCTCGCCCTCCGAGGGGAGCATCCGCCCGCGCCTACAATCGCCGGCCTCGCC
>CAIOSS010000334.1 GCA_903860995.1 uncultured delta proteobacterium
CGACCTCGTGGTGTCGGCGCTGCTGATGTCCATGGGCATGATGATGGTCCCGCCCTCGACGCTCAGTCTCCCCATCAAGCTGCTGCTCTTCGTCGTCGCCGACGGCTGGCACCTCCTGGTCGGCTCGCTGCTCCGGAGCTTCGCGTGACCACCGACAGCGCGCTTGCCCTCCTGCTCGGGCTCTTCGTGACCTGCGCGCGGGTCGGCGGGCCGCTGCTGCTCATCGCCCTCGCGGCGGGCCTCGTGGTGGGCGTCGCCCAGGCCGCCACGCAGCTCAACGAGAGCAGCGTGAGCTTCGTGGTGAAGACCGCCGCCCTCGTGGCCACCCTCCTGCTGCTCGGCCCCACCCTCGCGGGCTTCGCGGTGCAGTACACCCGCACGAGCCTCCAGGCCATCGAGCACGTCGTCCGGGGATGAACCTCTCGCAGGAGCTGATGGCCCAGGGCCTGGCCGGCGCCCTGGCGTTCTCCCGCACCTCGGGCTTCGTGGTTACCTCGCCCTTCCCGGGGCCCTACACCGGGCCCACCCAGCGGGTCGGCCTCGCGCTCATGCTCGCCTGGGTGGCCAGCGCCTGCGCCCCGGCGCCCACCGCCGCCGTCGGCCACCTGGGCCTCCACCTCTTCGGCCACGCCGCCTCCGAGCTCGCCATCGGGCTGCTCCTGGGCGCGGCCTTCCGCTTCGTGCTCGCGGCCGCCGACGTGCTCGCGCAGTCGGTCTCCCTCGCCACCGCGCTCTCGTCGCCGTCGGTGTTCAACCCGACGGTGCAGTCCCAGGAGGCGCCCCTCGCGCTGGCCATCTCGCTCCTCGGCGTGATGGTGGCCTTCTCCGTGGGCGCGCACCGTGTGGCCATCCTCTGGCTGCTGGAGTCATTTCGGGCCCTGCCGGTCGGGGCCCCGGTGGCCTTCGACGCCTCCGCCGGGGTCTTCGTCGACCTCGCCGCCGAGGCCGTGCTGGTGGGGGTGAAGCAGGCGCTCCCGGTCGTCGCCGTGGCGCTGGTCACGCAGGTCACCCTGGCGCTCATCGCCCGCGCCGCCCCGGCGCTGCAGCTCTTCAACGTCGGCATCGGCATCATCGTGGCCGCGGGCGCCGCGGTGCTGATGGCCTCGCTGCGGGACATCATCGCGGGCCTCGCGCAGCACTTCTTCACCCTCTCCCTGCGCATCGAGCAGCTGCTCGGGGCGCTGGCCAGCTGACGGGGGGAATGCCGCGGTGGGCGAAGCCGACCAGGGCGAGCGGGAGTTCGACCCCACACCCCAACGGCGGGAGCAGTTTCGCAAGGACGGCCGCTACGCCCGGGCCCGCGACGCCGGCGGGGTGGCGGCCTCCGTCGCCGTCCTGGCGGTGCTCCTCGGGTCGCGCCCCGTCATGGCCCGCGCGACGGGGCTGCTCTTCGCCGGCTGCCACGGCGACCTCGGGGCGCTCGACCGGGTGGGCGTCAACCGCACCCTCGCGCTGGTCGGGGAATTGATGCTGTCCCTCGCGGGTCCGGCGGTGCTCGCGGCGGCGGCGGCGGCGGCGGCGGTGGGCTTCGCGCAGACGGGCCTGGAGGTGAGCGCCGACCACC
>CAIOSS010000335.1 GCA_903860995.1 uncultured delta proteobacterium
AGAACGGTGACGCCGCCGGGGTTGTCCAGCAGGAACAGGGCGCGGCGCGGATAAAGCGGACCCAGCGGTTGTCCAGAGGCCGCCATCGCATCAGCGAGCCCCGGGAAGCGGCGCGGCAGCCCAGCCGGGTCCGCGGTCGTGCCCGTCGCGCAGAACACGGGGCGCCGGCCGGAGAAGTCCCCCAGCACCAGCCGGTACGCATCCCCGCCCGCCAGGTCGAAGCGGTCGAACCCCAGCCAGTCGGGCTTGCCCTCCGCCGCGCACCGCAGGTGGAACGCGTCCTCCTTCACCGAGGTCACCACGAGCGGGCGGCCGTGCGCCCGCGAGTCCGGCAGCCACACCGGAGCCGCCCGCACGCCCGCCCGGAACAGCTCCTCGGCGGCCGCCGCCTTGGCGCCGACGACCTCCACCGACGTGAACGGCTGCTGCTGGTCAGCGACGCCGCCCGCATCAGCCCTCCGACATCCGCCGCCGCCGAACAGCCGCACCGCCCGCATCCTGTCCGCGAAGTCGACCGCCACGGCAGAGCGCGCGTAGGCCGGCCGATCGAGCCGCCGCACCACGTTCCGGCTCACCGCCCGCAGAGCGGCGGGGTCGACGTCCGCCGCGTCCGACAGCAGCGGGTCCCGGTGGTGGTAGCGCGCCCAGGGGTGCTGCAGCGTAGCGTCGCCCGCGGGCGCGGCCAGCAGCAGCGGCAGCCCCGACGCGCGTGCCCGGAGCAGCAGCCCCGAGCAGCGGTCCGTGACCAGGAAGCGGGCCCCGGCGATGGCGGCGTCCGCGTCGTCGAAGACCGGCACCCCCAGGCCGACCAGCTCGCGGCGGAGCCCGTCCGCGCGCTCGACCGCGAACCGCCACAGCGGCGCCGTCGCGCCGACCTCCACACCCGGGTACGCGGCGCGCAGGTCGGCCACCACCCTCGCCACGTGGGCAGCCGTCTCCTCCACAGCCGCCACCTTACGCGCGTCAGCCGCGTCGCAGCGGAACACCGTGCCGTTGACGCAGTACACGCCGCAGAGGCCGCGCATCGATATCACGAACACGATGGGACCCGCGGACCGGACGGTCGCGGCGGTCGCGGCCACAGCCGACGCGAACGGCTCCCCCGTGAACTCCCGGGAGTGCGCCGAGCGGTGGAAAAAGTCGTTGAAACACGGGTCGTCGAAGCTCACCAGGTCCAGGTCCGGCGTCAGGAAGTCCACGAAGGCGGTGTTCTCCGCGGCGCCGCCCGGCTCGAAGCCGTTGACGTACATGTCGGCCCGCGCGCGCGAGGACACCTCGTAGTTGATGTTCTCCCGGAATCTGACGCGACGCATCCCATATCATGTACTGTCTGGAAAATGTCGCGAGGCGCGCGTACTGGGCCCGACGCCGGAACGGGAAACCCCCGTTTTGATGTTCCACGGAACGTGAAACCCTAAAACCCAAACCCAACAATTTATCTAAGCCATCCATTAGCGCGGGTCCAGTTTTTGTTTAACATGACGTCCACCTACCGGGTACCATCGCTGGCCTCCAGCAACCTGGTCAGCGGCGACCTCGTCACCCCCGACACCCCCCCGGTGCAGCCCGTGCTGGTCATAGCGGTCGGCTCCAAGTGCGCCGTCCTCCGGGGCACGCGCCGCGGCCTCGCC
>CAIOSS010000336.1 GCA_903860995.1 uncultured delta proteobacterium
CGCCGGATGTGGCGCACCTTGGTGTCGAGGTCGTGGTCGTCGGTCTTCGGGCGGACCTTGACCTCCTTGATCTCGACCACGGTCTGCTTCTTCCGGGCCTCGTTGGCGCGCTTCTTCTCCTCGTATTTGTACTTCCCGAAGTCCATGACCTTGCACACGGGCGGGTCGGCCTTCGGGTTGACTTCAACGAGGTCGAGGGCCTCCGACTGCGCAAGGCGGAGCGCCTCCTGGCTGGTCATGATGCCGAGCTGTGTGCCGTCGGAGCCGATCACCCGAACCTCGGGTACGCGGATACGATGGTTCACCCGCACCTGCGGTTGACGCTGCTGGTTTCGGTCGATCGGTCCCTTGAGCGCTATCGGAATGCTCCTGTGGTCAGGGGGATCAGTCAGATCCCCACAATGGGTGATGGCGTCCGCCGCGGCCGCGGATGGTGGTGGTGAAGGGAGGAGAGCGTCAACCCGGAGGCCGCCCGAAGAGCACTCGACCCCGCAGTCACGATGAGTGACAGGCGCGCGGTGAGGTCATGGGGCGAGGCAACATCCCGGATTGGCAACCAGTACTGGTTAGGAGGGGGATCGAGAGGAAATCAGTAGGCGCGACTGGGCTTGAACCAGCGACCCTCACCGTGTCAAGGTGATGCTCTACCACTGAGCTACGCGCCTGAGTGAGCCGCGGTAACTACCCCCAAGGCCCGGGCGGTGTCAACAGCCCTGCTCAACGAACCTGCACCACCCCGGTCATTCCCCCGGCCGCGTGGGCTTCGCAGATGTAGGGGAAGGTTCCGGCGGTGGGGAAGGTGACCGTGAGGTCGCGGGTGTTGCCATCGGTGGTGCGGGGGATGGGGTTGTTGGCGGAGCCGGCGCGCGGGCTGTCGAGCACGCCGGGCGAGAGCGGGTGCAGGCCGAAGCTGCTGCTGGCGCCGCCGGTGAAGGTGACGGTCTGGCCCGCGGCGATGGTGATGCACTGGGGCGAGTAGCCGAAGAGGGTGCTGCCGGCGGCGCCGCCGTAGCCGATGGTGCGCGAGGCGCCCGCGGCCGTGCGGTCGACGAACTGCGCTGTGGCGCAGGCGTTGAACGACCCAGGCTCGGTGTCATCCCCGCAGCTTGACGTCGCGGCTGCGAGCACCACCACGGTGGCCAGTGTCGAACGGATGTCCATGAACCGAACGCGCATGACGAGTCTCCCACGGGGAGGTTGCTCCCCCTCTCCCGCTTGGGGCATCCTCGCCGCGCCCGGCCCATGGGGGCAATGGGTTTGTTCGACCACTTGGAGGATTCACGCATGTCTGATGAACACGTCTCTCGCCGCAGGGCCCTGACCGGAGGCGCCGCGGCCATCGCCGGCGTCACCGCGGCGCTCGCGGTCTCGTCCGTCGCTCGCCCGGCGCTGGCCGACAACGCGTCCGACGCCGTCGCGCTCAACGCGGTGCTCACCAAGGCGTACGAGATCGTCGCCGTCTACGACGGGGCCATCGGCTTCCTCACCGACCCGATGATGCCCGCCGGGGCCACCGGCGGCGCGATCCTTACGCACTTCCGCCAGCAGCACCGCGACGAGGCCGCCCGGCTCGCCACCCAGATCATGGCCCTCGGCGGCACGCCCGTGACCTCCGGGTCGGTCAACCCTCCCGCCAACCCGGCGGGCTTCATGCGCACCGTCCCCAACTACCTGAAGTACGCCGCCAACCTCGAGCGCGCGGCCGCCGTCGCCCACGTCGCGCGTCTCAACGCGATCGGCAGCAAGGACGCCGCCGAGCTCGTGGCCGCCATCGTCGGCACGCTCACCCCGCACTGGACCGTGCTGTACCTCCTCGTTCGCGGCATCGCCGGCCCCGGCGCCATGGCCGCCGGGATGATCAACGAGATCGTCCCGCGCGCCTTTGTGTCCATCGAGGCCGCCCCCGCGGTGAGCCTCACCTCCGTGCCCGACCTTACCTTCACCGCCTGATTCGAGGACGACGACCATGACCACCCACAATTCCCTCTCCCGGCGCGCGCTGCTCGGCGGCGTCGCGGTCACCGGTTCGGCCCTCGCCCTCGAGGCCTGCGGCGAAGACGCCCCCGCGGTGACGGCCAACCCCGACATCGGGCCGCTCAACAACCTCCTCGCGGCCGAGTACGGCGCCATCGTGGCCTACAACGCCGGCATCCCCATCCTCGAGATGCCCCCCGTCGGCGACCCCCTCGCCGCCAACGGCCCGGCGCTCAGCGTCATCGCCACCGCCTGGCGCGCGCAGCACCGCGAGCACGCGGCGCAGCTCGTCACGGCCATCACCGCCATCGGCGGCACGCCGGTGGTCGAGAGCACGATCACCTTCACCGCGCCGACGGGCTTCACCGCCAACGTTCGCAACGTGATGGTGCTCGCCTGCAACGCCGAGAAGGCCGCGGCCATCGCCTACAACCAGTCGGTGAAGACCATGACCTCGGCGAGCTCGCGCTACATCGCCGGCAACATCGAGGGCGCCGAGACGCAGCACTTCGTGATCCTCTACACCCTGCTCAAGCAGGTGGTCGCGCCCAACGCGACCATGCTCATCACGATGATCAACGAGATCGCCCCGAAGTCCTTCGTCGCCAGCGTCGGCGGCATGACCAACGGGCTCTCGTCCACCGCTGACTTCATCTACGGCTGATCGCCGTTGGGCGACGGCGCCTGCGGCTCCGCTCACCCTCTACCCCTTCGATCGCCAGATCGTCACGCGCTGCCCCTGCCTGCTCCGGCGGGGCGACGCGCTGGCGTCGGGCTGGCCGCGCCGGGCTTCGCCGACGGCGACGTGATCCTCCGGGTGAACGGCGTCGAGATCGCGTCGCCCGACCGCTGCCCCGAGGCCTACGCCCGCCTGCGGCGCGCCGACCGGGTCACGGTGACCTTCGAGCGCCGGGGGCGCCCCCGCTCGCACGTCTACGCCCTCGTCGAGGGCGCGTAGCGGCGCTAGAACGGTTCTCCACCGCGTTGGGTACGTGACCTCACCCCCAGCCCCCTCTCCATGAATGGAGAGGGGGTCGGAGTGGGACGAGATCGCTTGAATTCTCGCTCATTGCTCCCCCTCTCCATTCATGGAGAGGGGGTTTGGGGGGTGAGGTCGCTGAACGC
>CAIOSS010000337.1 GCA_903860995.1 uncultured delta proteobacterium
GCCTCTCGAAAGAGCGTCGGCGTGCGCATCGTGCCGCGAAAGAAGGCGGGGTCGCGCGCCGCGTTCGTCGCGAACCCGACGCGGGTGTCCCGCAGCCCGCTCACGATGCCGCTCTGCCCGGCGTACTTGAACTCGATGATCACGCGGACACCCCGACCACCGAGTCGACCTGCGGATACCGCAGCTTCAATCGCACCAGCGCGTCGAGCGCCCGCTCGAAATCCCCTCTGCCCCGGGTGCGCACGAATTCCCCGAGCACCCGCGAGGCCACCTCCGCTTGTCGCTCGTCACGCAGCCCCCGATCGCGGAGGAAGTCCACCACCAGGACCTTCTCCCGGCGATCGGGCATCACGTCGAGCAGGGCCCGGCGGAAGAACGCCTCCAGGCCCGAGAGCGCCACGAATCCCTCCTTCAGGTGCGCCACGGCGAGGTCGACCGCGAAGCGCCGGATGACGGGCGACGGGTGCTCCGCGAGGCGTTGCAGCAGCGCCGCGGAGTCGAGCGCGTCGAAGTGCTTGAGGGCCATCTCGCGGCCGAATTCCTGGACGTCGGCGCGGTTGGAGTCACACAGCCCGACGATGCCATCGAGCCCGAGCGCCGCCACATCCACCGGGCCGCGCAGCAGCTCGAACGCAAAGGCCCGGGTGTCCTTCCACTCGCAGTCCGTGAGCGCGAAGAGCACCGACGGGTCGCTGCGCAGCCGCGCCAGCGCCGACCCGAGCAGCGCGTGCGCCGACTGCCGCACCGCCGCGATCTCGCTCATGGCCATCGCCAGGATGCGGTCGGTGCCCAGCAGGTCGACCGCCTCGGGGCGCGAACCGAGCAGCGCGCCGCCCGCCACCTTGGCCGCGGTCGATCCCCGGTCGATCATCGCCAGGATCTCGTCGAGCCCGAGGATCGCGTTGAGCTCCTCGGAGAGGCCGTCGCGGGCCACGCGGGCGAAGCCGTCGTTGATCCCCTCGGAGGCTTCGGGCGCCTGGAGGATGGCGAGCACCCGCTCGGCGAGCTCGCGACGAAACCACGGGTCCGCCATGGGCAGCGCGGCCAGCACGAGCGACGCGGCGGTCGAGCGGAGCAGCGCGTCGGGCGAGCCGACGAAGCCCACGAGGCGCTCGATGTCGGTGGTCCACGCGTCGGCGCAGCGGGTGAGGAGCGCGACGGCGTGCTCGCGGATGACCGCGCGCTCATCGGCCACCATGACGTCGAGCAGCGCCCAGTCGGGCGCCAGGGGGTTGAAGCGCCGATCGAGCTCCGCCAGCGCGAGCGTGACCGTGTCGGGAAACACCGCCGTGAGCATGCCCACGAGCTGGCGTGCAGTGGCGAGCCGGGGAAGCTCGGGGTGGCGCGCGGTCACCGCCCGCAGCGCGAACTGCTGCACCTCGACGACCCTCGCCTCCGCGAGCAGCGTGAGTAGCGGCTTTGGGTAGGCGTCCCACACGAGCGGGAACGACTCCGTCCTCGCGGTCGGCAGCAGCGCAGCCTTCGCCTTCGGGTTGACCACGGAGGTTCGGAGCGTCTTTGGATTGAAGAACAGCCGACCATCGAAGCGACGCAGGATGCGGTTGTAGAGATACGCCCGCGACCACTCGTCCCCGTTGCCCTTCGGCAGCTCGCGGTCTTCGGGTCGGTACGCCGCGAGCACCGCCGCCGCGATCTCGGTGTACCGCGCGGGGCGATAGCGGGCGAGGCGCTCCAGGTAGCGCCACGCGGCCTTGCGCACGTGCCTCTGGGTGGGCGTGCTGAACACCCGGGTCTGTCGGCTCTGGCCGTCGAGTCCGCTCTTCACCACCGCCATCGCGGCGGCCGGCTTGCGGCTCAGCAGCTCCACACGCCGGGTGATGACCGCGAAGGTCTCGCCGTCGTCGCGCAGGGTCGCGCGTCGCAGGATGCTCTTCGTGTATCGCCAGCGGTGCGGGCGGTGGAGGTCCGCGTGGGTCGTCAGCACCCGCCGAACGAAGGTCACCGCGAGCGGACCACCGATCTCGTACAGCGTGTCGAGCGCGAGGAACTGCTCCTTCACGTCGAGGTGCGCGAAGACCGCCTCGAGGTCGATGAGCGCGTCTTCGTCCATCGCGCTCGCATCGACCGCCTTCCATCCGTCGCGCATCGCCTGTGGCAGCCGATCGACCGCGCGCTGCGAGACCTCCGCCATGCCCTCGGCGTCACCGAGCGCCCGCAGCGCCTCGGCGCCCGCGCGCCTGCGGGACAACAGCTTTCGTGCGGCCTCGACCCGCGCGAGCGGCACCGCCGTCGGGTCCCCGAGGCGCCCGAGGGCCTCGACCACGCAGGACAGTTCGGTGCCCTCCAGCGCGGCGCGGTCGATCAGCGAGTCGACGGCGGCACGGTCACCGATCCACCCGAGGCGCAGGGCCGAGAGCGCGCGCCGTCGGGCGCTGGGGCTGTTGATCCGATCGAGCATGGCCCGGACGCCGGCCCGGGTGAAGCCCTCGGAGGCGAGGTCGTCGGACAGGTCGGTGAGGCGGTCTTCGAGCTCTTCGAGCGCGAAGGGGCCGTAGGCCTCGGTACCCGTGAGCGCGCCCCGCTTGAAGAAGCGCTGCACCCGCAGGGAGATCCGATCGACGCTCCCGGCGACGGGCTCCACCGCGATCGCCACCAGCCGCTCGGGCCCGGTGGGCCGGAACATCCGCATCACGGTCCTTCGAACGCTCATCGTGCTTCCCCGGCTCGCTTCAGCCCTTGCGAGCCCAATGGCAAATATCCGTCAGTCGGCGTCGGGCCTGCAGCTACTCGGTGTCATCGAAGTCCGCGAGGGGCTTCGGCTTCGGCACCACACCCCCAGCGGGCTTCGCAGGCACCACCGGGCCCTTCGATGGAATCACCGGACCCTTCGGCGGAACGAACGGCCCCTTCACCCCGGGAGCGCTCTGCGCTTTCACCGGCGCGGGGGTCGCGTTGCCCAGCGCCCCGAGCTCCGCTTCCAGGGCCACGCGCAGGTCGTGGAAGCCCTTGAAGTCCTGAGTTCGCACGAGGTTGTACGCCGTCCACATCAGGTCGGCGCAGATCTCCACGGGCACCTTGCCCGTGTTGGCCCCGAGGCCCGGCAGCGCGACCGAGCCGATGCTCCCGGGCGCGGCCGCGTTCTGCAACCGCACCGCCTGGAAGGCCGCCGCGCAGGCCAGCGCCACGTTGAGCGTGTCGGACACGTCGTCCGAGCGGCCCACCATTGTTGGTGTCGAGATGAGCCACGGCGGCTTCGGGGAGCCCGTCGCCACGCAGGTGGCGTAGCCCAGCGGCATCGACCCCTGATGAAGCCGCGCGATCTCCGACTGCACCCTTGTCTGGATCTTCGGTCCGAGGAACTTCTTGATCACCCCGTCGAGGCCGCCGTCCATGTTGCCCTTGCTGTTGGTCGGGCTCACCCACGCGCTCGTGGCCTGGTCGGTCATCGAGCCATGCACGATGATCACCTCGGGGTTGTCTTCAAAGACGTCCCGCCACGCCGCCACCATCTTCGCGTTTACATCCACCAGGATGACCTGAGCGTCCATCGTCGACCTCCCGCCCCATTCGGCTAAATCGCGAATTCGACCAGGTAGTCCAGCCGCTGCTGGCGCGAGTCGTAGATTACATACTCGTCGTCGGCGAACTGCGTCCCGCGCACCCCGTGGCAGGAGTTGAAGCCCGCCGGCGGCTCGCTGATCCCGTAGGTGATCTTGCTATAGGGCTTCATCTTGCCGAGGGCGACGCGCGCCAGCGCCATGAAGCGAGAGCCCGACTTGCCGGGCGACGTGTACCCGGCGCTCGTGCACGCCGCGTCGCCGAAGTAGATGCCACTGCCCAGCCAGCCCGCGTCGGTGCGGTTCACGCCCATGCTGACCACGATCTTCGGCAGCAGGATGCCGCGCGACAGGATGCCCACCCAGTTCTTGATGCGCGACCCGTGGAAGAGCAGCCGCTGGTTGTCGATGTGCCCCGTGAACACCTCGTGCTCGCCCCCGCGGCGCAGCGTGTAGATGTTCTTGATCTTGATGTTGGCCGTGCGCACCCGGCTCTTGAGCACGTACTGCTCGATCTCGCTGTAGGTAGGGTTCTTGTGGTCGACGAAGTCGATGGCGCACTTCAGCGCCTCGTACTGCTCGTCGGCCTTGCTCTCGAAGAGCACCGAGCCGGAGTCCCCGTTCACCTGGAGCATGTCCTTCATGAGCTGCAGGGTCTCCTGCTTGCTCTGGAAGTCCTCCATCGTGTCGATGACCGCCTCGTCGATGGCCGCGCGGGTGCGCCCGATTCGGTGGGGGATGGTCGTGTAGAACTCCCCCGACAGGTCGATCATCTTGCTTCGGTTCTTCGAGGCCTGCTGGAAGATCTTGTAGAGGTCCTGGAGGATCGCCTCGCCCTTCTCGATCTGCCCCACGGTCAGGATGCCGAGCGGAGTCTCGATGCCATTGGCGGTGATCTTCACGTTCACCGCCGTGGTGAGCGCGTTGGTCGCCTCGGCGTAGATGTACTGCACCAGCTGCTGCACCGACGGGGTGAGGGTCGACACCTTCACCTTCGCGGCGGGAATCTCGCCCCGGGCCACCTTCTGCTCCGCGAGGCGCTTCACCGTCTTGGCGTCGATCTCCCCGGCGCTCGTGCCGCGTGCCTTCTGCGAGCCGATCTTGCTCGAAGCGAGGCTCAGCTCCTTGTAGCCCTTCGCCGCCGAGGTCTTCTCCCGGAAGATGCCGTCGTAGATCGCCTGCGCCTCGCCCAGCGTGTTGGCGTAGCGGCACTCCTTCTGGCCCGCCTCGGGGTTGTTCTCCAGGTCGTCGGTGCGCCCGTAGTGCGTAAACACCCGGAACACCGGCTTGCCCTTGAGCGAGCCCTGGTGAACCTCGATGGCGTAGTACTTGTTGTGGTTGGTCTTGATGTCCGTGACCTGGAGCACGGCCTTCCGGGGGATCTCGAAATCATCCGGAAACGCCGGCGCGCTCGCATCGCCAAACTTCCACGACTTCACACCCGCCATCGCGCCACCCTCACACCCTTCACGCGCCGCTCGCCTTGGAGTTCCAGTGCGCGGCGGAAGATAGTTCTCCCGTCGCGCCCGCCGCAAGATCGCCCGCCCCACGGCCGGGACATTCCCTGACCGGCCCCGTCTCGGGAACTTCGCTTGACGGGCCGGCGCGCCGGGGTGTAGCCGCGGGCCAACGGGAGAGA
>CAIOSS010000338.1 GCA_903860995.1 uncultured delta proteobacterium
ACCTCCAGGACGCCGGCGGCGCGGGCGCGCCAGGCGGCGGGGCCGAGCTCGGCGGCGTACACGGCGACCGCGACGCCGGGGAGGGCGCCGAGGAGGGTGGCCACGGCGGCGCAGGCGAGGGTGGCGCGGACGGCGGGCAGCAGGGCCCGGGGGTCGGTCTCGACGAGCCCGAGCGCCCCGCGGGCGAGGACGGCGGCGGCGAGGAGGGCGGAGCCCGTGAGGAGGAGGGCGGCGGTGGCGCGCAGCCCGCGGGCGAGCCAGCGGTCCCCCGCGTCGAGGGCGTTCACGGGCGCCCGGAGTGCCGGTGCCGGACGTCGACGCCGCGGACCATGAACACCACGTGCTCGGCGAGGTTGGTGGCGTGGTCGGCGACGCGCTCGACGTACTTGGCGGCGGAGGCGACGGCCTGGCCCGCGGGGATCTCGTCGGGGTGCAGGCGCATCCACCCGAACACCCCGCGGAGCAGCCGGCCGTAGAGGGCGTCGACCTCGGGGTCGCGGCGGAGCACGGCCTCGGCGCGGTCGGCGTCGCGCTCGACGAAGGCGTCGAGGGCCTCGCGCAGCATCGACTGGGCGGCGACGCTCATCTCCGCGAGCTCGGGGTGCGGCGGCACCGCCGGGGCGAGGGCGACCTCGGCGACGCGCTCGCACAGGTTGACGGCCTCATCGCCGATGCGCTCGAGGTCGGTCACGAACTTCAGGGTGGTGGTGATGAAGCGGAGGTCGTCGGCCACGGGCTGGCGGAGCGCCAGCATGTGAAGGGCGAGCTCGTCGATCTCCATCTCGTCCCGGTCGATGCGGGCGTCGAGGGCCTCGACCTCTGGGACGCGCCCGAGGTCGCGCTCGAGGAAGGCGGTCACCGCGAGGTGGACGGCCCGCTCGCACCGGGCGCCCATGGCGAGGAGGTGCCCGCGGAGCTCCCGGAGCTCGGCCTCGAAGTCGCGGGAGAGGTGTCCGCCGGGGTTGGTCATCGGGGGGGGCGTTCAGCCGTAGCGGCCGGTGAGGTAGTCCTGGGTCAGGCGCTCGCGGGGCCGGGTGAACACCACCCGGGTGTCTCCCACCTCGATCAGCCGGCCCTCGTGGAAGAGGGCGGTGCGCTGCGAGACGCGGGCGGCCTGCTGCGGCGCGTGGGTGACCACGGCCAGGGTGAGGTTCTCGCGCAGGTCGGCGAGCAGGCCCTCGATGCGCGCGGTGGCGATGGGGTCGAGCGCCCCGGTGGGGTCGTCGAGCAGGAGCACCTCGGGGCCGACCGCGAGGGCGCGGGCGACGCAGAGCTGCTGCGCGGCGCCGGGGGCGAGCGCGCGGGCGTCGTCGTCGAGGCGGTCGCGCACGTCGTCCCAGAGGGCGGCGCGGCGGAGGGCGGTCTCGACGCGGTCGCCGAGGGTGGCGCGGTCGTCGACCCCGGCGGTGCGCAGCCCGTAGGCCACGTTGTCGAAGACCGACCCCGGGAAGAGCCGTGCTTGGGAGAACACCATCCCGACCCGGCGGCGCAGGCGCTGGAGGTCGGTGTCGGGGCGGTGGATGTCCTCGCCGTCGAGGGTGATGGTGCCGGTGGTGCGGGTGCCCGGGCGCCGCTCGTCGAGGCGGTTGAGGGCGCGCAGTAGGGTGCTCTTGCCGCAGCCCGACGGGCCGATAAAGGCCGTGACGGTGCGCGGCGGCAGCGCGAGGTCGACGTCGAAGAGCACCTGGCGGCCGTCGTAGAAGCAGCTGAGCCCCCGCACCGCGAGCTTCGCTGGCGCGGCGGCGTCGGTCGCCGGGAAGGGCAGCACGCGGGGTTCGGACGAGGGGAGCGCCACGGAGAGACGACGGTGACAGCTTGCGGGGGCAGCGCAACGGTCTGTCGGTGAAGTCCTCGTGAACTGTCGCCCCCGAAGGCTTCGCGCGGCTGTTTCGAGACTGTAACGGGCGTGGGATAGTCCTCCCTACCGTGAGCCAGACCCCGCGCGTGCTGATCGTGGAAGACGAGCCCGACCTCGTTCGGCTGCTGGAGTTCAACCTCCATCAGGCGGGCTTCGACGCGCGGTCGGTGGGCCGCGCGACGGAGGCCGTGAAGGTCGCCCTCGCCTTCGACCCCGACGTGGTGCTGCTCGACCTCATGCTCCCCGACGGCTCGGGCACCGAGGTGTGCCGCGCCCTCAAGACGGGCCCTGCCACCCGGCACATCCCGGTGATCATGGTGACCGCGCGCGGCGAGGAGATCGACCGCGTGGTGGGCTTCGAGCTGGGCGCCGACGACTACGTCACCAAGCCCTTCAGCGTGCGCGAGCTCATCCTGCGCATCCGCGCCGTGCTGCGCCGCGGCGAGCCCGACGGGGCCGCGGAGGACGTCACCACCTTCGGCCGGCTCAAGGTCGACCGCACGGCGCACCGGGTCTACGTCGACGGCGCGGAGGTGGTGCTCACGGCGCTGGAGTTCCGGCTGCTGTCGACGCTCATCGAGCGCCGCAACCGCGTCCAGAGCCGCGACGCCCTGCTCTCCGACGTCTGGGGGCTGCAGATGCACGTCGAGACGCGCACCGTCGACACGCACATCAAGCGGCTGCGCGAGAAGCTCGGCGCCGCGGGCGAGTACATCCACACCGTGCGGGGCGTGGGCTACCGCTTCGCCTCCGACCCCGGCGACCCCGGCGGCTGAGCGCCCCACCCCGTGGCGCGCGGCGCTCGAACCCGACGGCGCTTCCCCTCCGGGCTCCGGGTCCGGCTGCTGCTCGTCTCGATCTCCCTCATCGCGGCGGGCCTGCTGCTGGCGTGGTGGTTCATCTCCACGGCCCTCGACCGCAACATGCGCGCGCGGGCCCACGAGCAGCGGCTCACCGAGTCGTCGCTCATCGCCGCCGCCGTGCGCGCCGTCGGCGCCTGGGAGACGCCCACGGCGGACCCGCTGGTGCGCGTGCTCGCCGCGCGCGTAGGCGACCGCGTGACCCTCGTGGCCCCGGACGGCCGGGTGGTGGCCGACTCCGCCGTGCCCGCCGCGGCGCTCCACCGGCTCCACAACCACGGGGGGCGTCCGGAGGTGCTGGCCGCGTGGCGCACCGGGCGCGGCGTGGCTCAGCGGCAGAGCGTGACGGTGCGTCGCGACCTCACCTACGCGGCGACCATCGTCGAGGGCCCCGGCGGGCCGTGGGTGCTGCGGGTGGCGGTCTCGACGGCGCGGGAGGATGGCACCCGCGCGGAGGTGTGGCGCCTGCTCGCGGCGGGCGGCGCGCTCGGCCTGCTGGTGGCCGCGGGCATGTCGTGGCTCGCGGTGGCCCTCGCGGCGCGCCCGCTGCGGGGCCTCACCGACACGGCGCGCGCGATGGTGCACGACCTCTCGGTGCGCACGCGCATCGACCCCGACGAGGACGTGGGCCCGCTCGCGGGCGCGCTCGACGAGCTCGCGGACAACCTCGCGAGCACCCTGGGAAAGCTGGAGCGGCAGCGCGACCTGCTGGGCGCCATCCTGGAGTCGATGGCCGAAGGGGTGCTGGTCACCGACGCGCGGGGGCAGGTGGTGCTGGCCAACCGGGCGCTGCGGGAGATGTTCCTGTTGGGGGGGGACGTGGAGGGCAGGGAGCCCATCGAGGTGGTGCGCAACGCCGACCTGCACGAGCTCTTCGCGTCGGCGGCGCGCTCCGCCGAGCCCGCCACGCGGGAGCTCTCGATCGAGGGCGTGCGGCCGCGGCGGGTGATGGCGCGCGTGGCGCCGGTCGAGCAGCCCGGGGCCGGGGCCGTCGCGGTACTCTCGGACGTGACCGAGCTGCGGCGGCTTGAGACGGTGCGGCGGGACTTCGTGGCCAACGTGTCGCACGAGCTGCGCACCCCCGTGGCGGCCATCCGCGGGGCGGCGGAGACGCTGCTCCTGGGCGGCGCGCAGCGGGCGGAGACGGCCTTCGAGTTCGCCACGATGATCGACCGCCACGCCGAGCGCCTGCACCGCCTCGTCGAGGACCTCCTGGAGCTGTCGCGCATCGAGGCCCGCGAGCTGCGCATCGACCTGGAGCCGGTCGACCTGCGCGCCGAGGCCGAGCGCGCGCGCGGCCTGCTGGCCATCGCCGCGCAGGCCCGTCGCACCACCGTCACCGTGGCCGTACCCGACGGGGTCTCGGAGGTGCTCGCCGACCGCGGCGCGCTGGAGCACGTGCTCACCAACCTCCTGGAGAACGCCATCAAGTACTCCCCCGAGGGGTCGACGGTGACGGTGAGCGCCGAGCGCCGCGGGGCGATGGTGCGGGCGGCGGTGGAGGACGACGGGCCCGGCATCGAGGCGCGGCACCTCCCGCGGCTCTTCGAGCGCTTCTACCGCGTCGACGCGGGGCGCTCGCGGCAGGTCGGCGGGACGGGGCTCGGGCTCGCGATCGTGAAGCACCTCGCCGAGGCGATGGGCGGCGCGGTGGGGGTGGAGAGCACCCTCGGCCGCGGGTCGCGCTTCTGGGTCGACCTGCCGCGCGTGCCCTGACGCGGCGTGGGCGGGTGCCGTGCTCAACCCGTCACATCCCCTGCGGCGCGGTACTCGTACCGCATCGCAGG
>CAIOSS010000339.1 GCA_903860995.1 uncultured delta proteobacterium
AGGCCGACGAGCAGGTGGGGCCCCTCTTCGCGCGCCTCGGGTTCGTCCCGCAGGAGGCGGCGCGCTTCGCCGCGGTGCCGCTCGACGTCGGCCCGCGGGGCGCGGCGCTCCTGGCGGCGCAGGGCTACGTCGCCGCCGACGCCCTGGTCGCGATGCTCGGGAGGGCCGCCCAGGAGGTGGCCTTCGACCTGCTGTGCCTCGACCCGTTCACCTGGGAGATCCGGCCGCGCAGCACGACCCTGAGCATCCCCTTCCCGACGCGCGCCCTCGACGCGCTGCTGGTCAACGCGGCGCGCGCGCGCATCGAGCCGGCGGTGGCGTACCAGCTCCTCGGCGGCGACGGCACCGAGCTCTCGCTCCGGGGCGACGGCGCGGCGCTCTCGACGCTGCCGCTCCAGCCCAACGAGCGCGTGGCGGCGCTCGCTGCCCGCAAGACCGACCTGGCCGCCCTGGTGCGGGCCCACGGCGACGCGGCGCTGCCGGCGATGGTCGCGCTGCACTGGCTCCAGCTGCTGCGGGTGGAGGGCCTGGCGCACGCGCTGGCCGACGCGCAGGTGCCGCCGGGGCCCGAGCGCACCCGGCTGCGGGCGCTGGTCGAGGCGGCGACGCGGCACGACCTGCTGGTGGTGCTGGGGGTGAGCGCGTGGGCGACGCGGCGCGCGGCGCAGTCGGCGCTGGAGGTTCGGCGCTCGGAGGTGGACACCATCCGGGCGCGCTTCGTCGTGAGCGAGGCGCTCTCGCCCGTGTACGCGGCCCTCGACGAGGCGGCCAAGCTGCTCGCGGCGACGGGCGCGTGGGAGCGCTACGTGTCGGCGCTGCGGGTGGTCGACCGGTCGTGATGTTGTGGTCCCCCATCGTGGGGGTGTAGCTACTTCCCTACGATGGGAACGGATCAGCAGGGCGAGTCCACCCCGGAGTCGGAAGCCGCCGAGGAGGCCGACTGGGCGCTCGCCACCGCCGAGAAGCTCCAGGCCCGCGGCGACCTCGACGGGGCGCGCACGTGGTTCCGCCGCGCGGCCGAGCACCTCATGGACGCCGGCCTCGACGACCGTGCGCTCGCGGTCGCCAAGCAGGTCGCCGCGCTCTCCGAGCTGCCCCCCGCGCCGACCACCCCGCCGCCGCCCGTGACCGCCGCTCCTCCGCCGGTCCCCGAGTCTCCGGTCCCCGAGTCTCCGGTCCCCGAGTCCCCGGTCCCCGCGCCGCTGCCTCCCCCCGCTGCGCCCGTCGCCCAGGCCCTGGAGGCGCCCGCGCTCTTCGTGGTGGCCCCTCCGCCGCCCTCCACCCGGGCCTGGTCCTCGGCGCCGTCGGGCGCGTCGCCCGCCGCGGCCCTGACGCTCCCGGTGGTGCACGTCCACGTCACGTACGACCCCGCGCGGGCGGCCGCCGCGGAGGCCGTCGCCGCGCTGCTCGTCGCGCTGCCGCTCTTCGCCGACCTGTCGCCCGAGCGGGTGCGCTCGCTCGCCCGCGAGAGCGTCGTGGTGCCGCTGCACGCCGGGAGCGACCTCCCGCTGCCGTCCACGGGCGACGCGTCCGCCCCGGCGCCGCTGTGGGTCATCACCGAGGGCCACGCGCAGCTTACCGTGGCGGGTATTCCCGTGGGCGGGCTCCTCGGCCCCGGCGACTTCGTCGGCGAGCTGTCGGCGTACTTCGAGAGCGGGTGCCTCTACCGGGCGGAGGGGCGCGGCGAGGGCCGGGCGCTCTGCGTCGCCCCGACGGTGGTGCAGGCCCTGGCGCGGCAGTACGAGGGCGTGCGCGCGGCCCTGGAGGAGGTCGCGTGGGAGCGATCCTTCGCGGCGCTCGGGCACGCGTCGTCGCTGCTGGCGGGCATCGACCCGGCGCTGCGGGCCGCCCTCTACGCGCGCTTCGAGCCGGTGCAGCTCGGGCCCGGCGAGGCGCTGCTCAGCGAGGGCGAGGCCGCGGGGTGGGTGTGGCTCATCGCCGCCGGGAGCGTCGAGCGCTACGGCGGCGCGCTCGGGGCGCGGGTGCAGCGCGCGGGCGCGGGCGCCGCGGTGGGGGTAGCCTCGGCCTGGGACGACTCGCCGAGCGGGGCGAGCGTGCGCACGCGGCGCACGACGCTGGCGGCGCGGGTGCGGGCCGACGCGTTCCGCGCGATGACGGCCGAGGCGCCGGGGCTGAAGGCAGCCCGGTCGCGCGCGGACGTGTGGTGACCCGCGGGGCGCCTCAGGCGCCGCGCAGGGACTTGAGGACGATGACACACACCACGGCGAGCGCCGCGGTGACGAACACGCCGAGCTGTAGCACCCGCATCTGCGGGGCGACGCCGTCGGTGCGCCCGGCGGCCTCGGCGGCGCGCACCCTGGCGCCGAGCACGAAGTGCAGCGCGAGCATCACCAGCGCCAGCGTGAACTTCCCGTGGAACCACCCGAAGCGGAAGTACGCCCCCTTCGCCGCGGCGATCATGCCGAAGCCCGCGAGGGTGGCGATGCCCATCCACGGCGACGCGACGCCGCGGTAGATGCGCCGTGCCAGCGCGGCGAACTTCGCCTGGACGGCGGGCTCCTCGCCGGCGCCGGCGGTGATCACCCGGGTGATGCTCACGAGGCTGCCGATCCAGAGCAGCAGGGAGAGCACGTGCGTCGCGAGCAGGATCGTCAGCAGCATAGGACCCCGGGGGATAGACGCTCGGCTCCGCGATGACAAGCGCCCGGCGGACTGTGTAGGGTGCGCGCCCCGTGAACCGCCGCCGCTTCCTCGCCGCCGTGTCCCTCGCCGCCGCGTCCGGCGGGTGCCGCTGGCGCCGGGGTAACGAGGTCACGCTCGGGGCGGTGGTGCCTCGCACCGGCGACCGCGCGCCCTGGGGCGCCGACCTGCTGCGCGGGTACGAGCTCGCGGTGGAGCAGCAGAACCTCCGCGGCGGGCTCAACGGCCGCCGGCTGCGCCTCGTGGCGCTCGACGACGAGAGCCGCGAGGAGCACGTGACCACCCTCACGACGCGGCTCATCGAGCGCGAGGGCGCCACGGCCGTGCTCGGCGAGCTGTCGTCGGTGGCCAACGAGCGCGGCGCCGCCGCGGCCCAGCGCCGCGGGGTGGTCTTCGTCGCGACGGCCTCCACGGCGCGGGACGTCTCCCGGGCGGGCGATTTCGTCTTCCGCACGGTGCTCACCGACGGCGAGCAGGCGCAGGCGATGGCCCGCTACGCCCGGCAGTCGATGCAGCGCCGCAAGGGTGCCATCGTGTACCGCCGCAGCTCGCTGCTGCACGTCGGGATGGCCGACGCCTTCGCCTCGGGCTTCCGCGGCAACGGCGGTGAGATGGTGCTGCGCGAGTCCTACCAGGACGACGCCGACCTCGTGCGTCTCCTCGGCCGGGTGCGCTCGTCCGGCGCCGACGTGGTGTACGCGCCCGCCACCAGCGAGGACGCCGGGCGCATCGCCGTCGCCCTGCGGCAGTCGCGGGTGACCGCGCAGATCATGGGGGCCGACGGGTGGGCCTCGCCCGAGGCGCGGCGCTTCGCCCGCGACGCGATGGTGGGGGTGCTCTTCGCCGACCTCTTCAGCCCGGCCTCGCCGCGGCCCGAGGTGGAGGCCTTCGTCGCCGCCTTCGAGGCCCGGCACCGCGCCTACCCTGGTGCCTTCGCCGCGGTCGGCTACGACGCCGCGCGCTGGGTCATCGCCGCCGCCCTGCGCGTGGCCCAGCTCGACCCTCACACCCTCCGCGACGCGCTGCTCGGGTCGCGCCTCGACGACGCCGTCGCCGGGCCCTTCAGCGTCGACGCGCGCCGGGCGCTCACCCGCGCGGTCTGCGTGCAGCGCCACGAGGCGCAGGGCG
>CAIOSS010000340.1 GCA_903860995.1 uncultured delta proteobacterium
CCCGCCGAGGCCCCGTTGTCCGCGCCGCCCGCGGAGGTGTCTCGCAGCACGTGGGAGCACCTGCTGCTCGCCGATGGCGTCGAGCTTCACGTGCGGCGCCCGCTCGATCCCTTCACGCAACGGCGGGTGAAGCAGTTGCTGCAGTACGCCCGCGACGCCTTTCGGAAGTCCTGATTTCCCGTTGTTCGAAGAGGCCTGTGGGCCTCGAGGAGGCTCCATGAAGTCCAACGACCGAGACCCGCTCCCTTCGCCTCTCGCGGCGTACACCGTTGACGTCGACCGCGAGTTCGTCCGCTGCGGAGGCGGCAGTCGGCGGCACCTCCGCGTCTCTCTCCAGGCCGCGCCCGCCCCAGCCGGGAGGCCTCGTCCGCTGCTCCGCATTGCGTTCGTCGTCGACCGCTCCGGGTCGATGTCCGGCACGCCGCTCGCGCTGGCAGGCCGCGCGGTCTGCGAGGCGGTCTCGCTCCTCGAGGCCGGCGACGCCTTCGCCCTCGTCACCTTCGAGAACGAGTGCGAGGTCGTGATGCCCTTCGGAGCGGCCTCCGCGGAGCGCAAGCACGAGGCCCAGGAGCGGTGCCGCGCGCTCGTCACGGGCGGCTCGACGAACCTCGGCGTCGGCTGGGCCGAAGGGTGCGCGCAGGTGGCCGCCAGCGCCGGTGATGCCCTCGCGCGGGTGCTCGTGCTCACCGACGGCCAGGTGAACGTGGGCGAGACGCGCCCGGCGACGCTCTGCGAACACGCCCGCGTGCTGCGCGGCAAGGGGGTGACGACGTCGTGCCTCGGCCTCGGCGAGGGCTTCAACGAGGCGCTGCTCGGCGCCATGGCCGACGCGGGCGGCGGGCGCTTCTACTTCGCCGCGCGTCCCGAAGAGCTCATCGAACACATGCGCGCGGAGGTTCTCGAAGGCCTCGACGTCGTGGGCCGCGGCATCGCCATCGAGGTGCGCCCGCACGACCGCGGCCGCGTCGAGGTGCTCGGCGGCCTGGAGTCCGCGTGGAGCGGAACGGCCCTGCGCGTCGAGCTCGGCGATCTCGTCGCGCGGCAGAGCCTCGACGCGGTGTTCGCGGTGGTGCTTCCGACCGGCGAGCTGGGCGGGGCGCGGGCCTTCGACGTCACCATCGTCGACCGCGACGGCAACGCGTGTGCGCCGGTGCAGACCGTTCGCTTCGTGTACGCCCCGGGGGACGTCGTCGATCGTCAGCCCCGGACCGTTTCGGTCGAGCGCCGCGTTGCGCGGCTCTACGCGAACGAAGCCCGCATCGCGGCGGTGGCCCTCAACCGCGCGCGTCGCTACCCCGAGGCGCAGGCGAAGCTCATTGCGGTGGCCGAACGGGTCGCCGCGTATGCGGGCAACGACCCGGAGATGAACGCCATCGTGCGCGAGATGCGTCGGGGGGCGGAGGAGTTCGGGCGCGCAGTAGAGGAGATGGCGCTGAAGCAGGCGCACTCCGAGGTGTTCTTCAGCTCGCGGTCGAAGTCGGCGCGCGGCCGCTCGACCCGCGAAGACGACACCTGAGGGGCTCACGCCGGCGCGCCCGTCGCGGCGAAGGGAGAGACCTTCGAAATGCGCTGGTTCGTGAACAACACCGACGCTGCGGTGACGGTCCGGGTGCGATCCTTCGCGGTCCGACGCGAAGCGGGAATCTGGTCGCGATGAGCGGCGCCCGGCGGGTTGACCTACTGCGATGTACGTACATCGAGCACTGACGCGCAGGGTACGGGGAGGGGGAGTTCGCACTTGAAGCGCCCGCAGTCGCCCCGCCGCCCGGTGAGCGGCGGATGGGTCAACGCAAGGGCGCACGCGTCCGCTCGACAGCCTTCCCCTCGCTGGACATTCGTCGGCGACCAGCGACGACGCCTCGGAACCGCCAGTGCCCGTGGCGGCCACCAGGTCGACGAGTCCGCCGCCTCCCCGCGCCGTAGAACCCGAACTCCCCGAACGAGCGGCGGTACAACGTCACCACCGGCGTCGCAGCGAGCCCCGAGGCCCGGCCGAGGTACAGGTACG
>CAIOSS010000341.1 GCA_903860995.1 uncultured delta proteobacterium
CGAGGCCGTGTGGTCCGGGGCGAGCGGTCAAGGAGTCGCGAAGCTCCAGGGATCAAAGGGGTCACGCGGTAGATCGGGCGGTTTCGCTGTGAAGGTCAGCGGTCTTACCGTAACCGCTGCACGAGCCCGCGTTATCGACGGCGCGATGCCCGATCGGCACGATGGGCGGACGCATGGACCCCCATCTGTCACTCCGCCGTGGTCTGTTCTTCCATCGCGCGCGGCGCCGACCTCGATCACCAGGTCGCGCGGGGGCTCCGGGCGCCGCGGCCGGTCGCGGTACGAGCTCCAGGAACGGGACCGAGGGCGCGCGTCCGAGTCGGCTCGACCACCACCGGAGCGTGCTCGCGGAGAACGCCTCGCCCGACGCGAAGGCCTCGGCTGTGAGGCCACTCGCTCGCCATGCGCCAGCCCGCTCACGGCACCGCTGCACGGTCTGGGGAGCGGCACCCGCGGTCTTCCTTGAAGAGACCGCCGCCATGCCCTCCACCGTGCATCCGGCGAAAGCGCAGCGGAAGAACGCGGGCTCGTGCAGCGCTTACCATCACTCACCAGGCCTGCGACGCCCGCCAGTTCGGCTCCGCGTGATTGCGCGAAACAGTCACCGACCGACGCAGTCGGGACGGTCACGGCAAGATCCATCGGGTCGCACCGTGCGCCTCTCCGGCCAATGTGTCGCCTTTGGGGTCACCGGGCTAATATCAATACCTTCAGCTGGCTGGGCATCACGCGAGCGCCCTGGCTGTGGTGGCCATTGTGGAGTGTAATGCTCGTCACGCGCGTCGCAGACACCCCTCCCACGAGTACCGACGAGGCGCCCGTGAGATGGCGCGAACCCCCGCGCGAACCCCCGGAGACTGCGCCTTGCACGGAGGAGTGATCTCCCACCGAACACGGAACCACGGTGGCCAGCGTATGCGCCGGCATTCCGTCCACAAAAACTGCGTGCGCGACCCCGACGCCCATGCACCCAAAAGCCATATCACGGCTCGCGACAATGGGTGCCGCCGGGTCTATGCGCTGCGTGCACGCATCGACGATCGCCACGTCGATGCCATTGGACTGAGTGTTTGCAAACATGGTTCGGTACTCTCACTGGGTCGGCACACGACGGTGCTGCGCTGGGGCAGCGAGCGCCAGTATTCACACATCAAGTCCGCGGTGCGTCGGATTCACGGTGGGCGCGAACGCCTGGCCGCCTACTCCAACGAGCACGCGGGCTAACGCTGAGGCATCCCCTCGTTTTTCATCGAGGGAATGCTTCCGGGGCTACCGGTCAGGTCAAAAGATGCTTCACGCCGTCGCGCTCCTCGGTGAGCTCTTTCAGCGAGAGGTCGATACGCTCGCGGGAGAACGCGTCGATTTCGAGTCCCTTGACGGCCTCCCACTTGCCATTCGCACAAACGCAGGGAACCCCGAAAATCATGCCCTCGGGGATTCCATAGTCCCCATCGGAGACCACGCCCATCGTGACCCATTCGCCGTTGGAGCCAGCATTCCAGTCGCGCATGTGGTCCATGGCGGCGTTGGCAGCAGAGGCAGCCGAGGAGAGCCCGCGGGCCTCGATGATCGCCGCGCCTCGCTTGGCGACCTTCGGAATGTACTCGTTCTTGTACCAGCCCTCGTCGACGAGCGACGCCGCGGCCTGGCCGCGCACCGTCGTAAAGCGAATGTCGGGATACATCGTCGGAGAGTGGTTGCCCCACACCACCATGCCGCGCACGTCGGTCACGAGAGAGTGGGTGCGTGCCGCGATCTGCGACACCGCGCGGTTGTGGTCGAGGCGCATCATCGAGGTGAACGAGGTGCGCGGGAGGCTCTTGGCGGTGTTCATCGTGATGAGGGCATTGGTGTTCGCAGGGTTGCCCAAGCCGAGCACCTTGATGTCGCGCGACGCCACTTCGTCGATGGCGCGCCCTTGTTCAGTGAAGATCTTCGCGTTCTCGAGCAGCAGGTCTTTGCGCTCCATGCCCGGCCCGCGCGGCTTGGCGCCCACGAGAAGCGCCTGCTGCGCATCTTTGAAAGCCACCCTGGGATCGGAGGTGCCAACGAGACCTGCGAGCAGTGGAAACGCGCAATCGTCGAGCTCCATCATCACGCCCTTGAGCGCGGCTTGCGCCTTTTCTCCAGGCAGCTCGAGCAGTTGCAGGATGACCGGCTGGTCTTTGCCGAGCATGTCGCCGCTAGCGATCCGAAAAATCAACGCATAGCCAATTTGGCCGGCCGCACCGGTCACTGCAACTCTCACAGGAAGCTTCGCCATGGCGTAACCCTCTTCTTCTTCCATGGCACCGCCAGCTCGCGGGGCCAGGTACGAGGACAGTAGTGAATCCACCATACGGTAGTCAACGGCCTGTCTCGAGTATCCGCAGGGCTGAGTGCTTGAGCTGACCGCCGCTTCGGCCGCAGCAGATCTACCGCCAGCGCGCCGAGACCCCTCTGGACCGAAGCTCCGGGATTCTGTACGCGCCGTCGGCCTCGCGCATGACCTCGACCTCGGCGAGCGCCGCCGCCGCAGCCTCCTCGCGGGCCTGCCAGGCGGGCGTACGTCCCGGACCGTGCGACGACTGCGCGTACGCCTCGCGGGCCTTCCCCACCGCAGCCGGTGCTGCAGTGGCCTGCTCGCGCGCCTCCCACGAAGAGGGCGGCGGTGATCAGCACCCGAAGAAACTGCACGCCCTCGGGGCTCTCGAAGAGTGCACGCTGGGCCGGCGGTGCGCTCGGTCGCGGCGGCGCGGGCGGTCCAGCCCAGCATCGTCGTGCAAGCCACGCCGAGGCCGTCGGCCGCCTGCTGCCGGGTGAGCACGCGATCACGTCGTGCCGCCTCCACGTCGAGAACCCCTATGCCCGTGCGCGAGGGGCGAGGCACCTGACGGGTCGAACGAGGCGCTTGCGTGGCGAGGGAGGGCTGGGCAGGTTCGTTCGAGGCGTTGACGGCGGGTGTTCGTATCAGGTACGCACGGGAGCTTTCTATCCGTTACACGGATGGAGTCAGGAGCCCTCGAGATGTCAAGCGCACAAGATGCAGCCCGCCCAAGTTCGCCGCTGACGACAGCAACGCTCGACATGCCCGCTTCCCAGACTTCGGCGCAGCGGGCAGCGGACCGAAAGGCGGCCCGCGATGCCCGTCTGGCCCGTGCGACCCACGCGGGCGATTCGGGCGAGCAGCGGCTTCGCATCAAGGTACCCACGGCCCAGGCGGAGATGCTCCTCGGCCTGGCCGACGACGGGCAGCAGGGGGTGCGTCTTCGCACGAGCGCAGATATCTTTCGCACTGCCAAACACATGAATAGTGAGAACGAGCAGGTTCGCTCGAACTCGACTTTCGCCCTGGGCGTAGACCATCGCGGCTTCGTGGGCGCGCTCACGACCGTTGATCATGGCAACTACTACGTCTGCGCGGCGTCGTGGTTCGGCTCCAGTCTCGGCAATTCCTATCATCACGCGGCTCGCATCGGATCAATCCTCGAACTCGGGGTCAACGCCTTCCGGATCTACCTTACCTTATGGGGTAAGAGCTGGACGGGGAATTGGTCCGTCTTGACCAAGTCTCTCACCCTCGGGCAGATGACTTGGATGGGGTCGAATGCGCTCTTGTCGCCGACGTCCGGAGCGGAGGCCGGGGCCGGGAATTTTGACTACATGAAGTCCGGTCATGTGGGCATGTTTGGCGCGCGCAGCGTGAAACTCGAGAGCCTCGAGGGTGTGTCGTCCTCCGCGGGGTTGTTCAATAGCCACAGCGCAGGCCTCTCCGCGAGTGTGAATAGCCTCCTGTCTGCAAGCGTAAACTCTGGCTTCCTGACGAGCCTCAATGGGGCTTACGGCGCATCGATCAATGCCGCAGACGCGGGGGTCATCGGTGGCGTTGGGGCGCAACTCTCGTCGCGCGTCGGAGTTTGCAAGGTCGAAGGCGCCAGTATCCGTATCGGAAACCGCCGTCAGGCTGGCGCGAAGGCCACCTATGTCTCTGGGCTGCAGGAGCGGACGGAAGACCTATGGCTTCGCGCCCATGACTTCATCGAGATGGGCCTGCCATCGACCCACCAGCTCCCGGAGACCCCGATAGACTATCCCAAGGATGGCCATCTCATCAACCATGATCGCCCCCCGGTGGGCATGCAGATATTGCGCGGTATGGTGCGCACTAGCACCGATGATGCTTCGGTGACCTTGAGCAGCGAGGTGCTAACGCTCGCCGACAAGAGCTTCCTCAAGGTGGGGATAAATCGGGTCACTCTGGGGCGTCTGAAGGCTGCGCCGATGGGCGCGAGTACGGCCGCCCTCCTCGTAGCCCGAAGAATTTACAATGACGCGTGGGGTGAGGCGGAGGGCGTCGTCAAGCAGGTCAAATCGATTCTACCGTCGGCGACCATGGCATCGGTGGCGGCGACTGTGGCAAACGTTTCGATTTTTGGTATCGCCACCGCCCATGCGGCGGCGGCCGGGGCGGGCCTGGGAGCGGTTGCGGCCGACGGCGAAGAAGAGGCGGGCGCCGAGGCCGGTGCAAAGGTCGGCGCCATCGCCGGCACTGTCGTCGGCGGGGTTGTCGCCCTGACGACGATGATGATGAGCGCGATGAAGGCGGCCGGCGTCGCCCAGCGCGCCGGTCAGGAGGCTGCCCAGAAGGCGTACAGCGCCGCAATCAAGGCCGCGGTTTTGACCGAGCAGGCGCCAACCCTCGATCCGACGGCACCTCAGGTGGTCGTCGCAGACGGCTTCGTGAGGCTTTCATACGGCCCGCCCGGCCCGTTACAGTCGAGCATTACCCTCAACGCCACCGGCATCGTCATCAAGGGGCCGAAGGTCGTTATAAACGACATCGAGCAAGCGCTGCCCCCCAACGTCCCTGCGCCGCCTCCGCTTCCGGATCTGCCAGAGCCCCCGCCGGTGGCGGCGCCTGAAATCCCGCGAGTCCCGCTGCTACTAACACAAGTTCTACCGTAGTAGACCGGCACTCCACGCGCATGGGCATTCATCTCTTCAATGACACTTCGCTCGCTCTCGGGTTTGTCTCGGGTCGCGTGCAGCAGAGCGGCTATCACCTCACGGTGATCGTCAAGGGCACCTTCACGCTCGCACCCGAGGCCACCGCGTATGCGCCCGACCGGCCGATCCTCACGGGCGATGCCGCCTGGGACGAAGACGCGCCTTCGAGCCTGCGGTATGCGTCTGATTTCGCACCGTTCAAGCCCCGGGCCGATGTCACTCTGCAAGGCACCTGGCACAGCCCGGGCGGGCGCGAAGTGCTCGCGGGCCGCGCAAGCGTTCGTGTCGGTACATGGCAGAAGACACTCTTCGTCTGCGGTGATCGGCAGTTCGTTCCGCAGGGCTTCGGACTGTACGACGTGAGCGAGGCGCGGCCGTTTCGGTCGATGCCGCTTCGCTACGAGCGTGCGTTTGGCGGTGCCGACTACGCCGCAAACCCCCTGGGAATGGGCTGCACGGCGTCGGCCGACGGCAGCATTGCGCTGCCCAACTGGGAAATTCCCTCGGCGCTGATCTCCTCGACCGACGATCGCCCCGGGCCGGCAGGGTTTGGCCCCGTCGACCGCACCTGGCCGCAACGGACGACGAAACTCGGTACCTACAATGGTGCCTGGCTGCGCGAGCGCTGGCCGTACTTTCCAGACGACTTCGACTGGGGATACTTCAACGCCGCGCCCGCCGATCAGCAGATTCCCTATCTTCGCGGGGATGAGTCGATCAGCCTGGAGGGGCTGCATTCCGGCGTCTCGACCTTTTCTTCGCGACTCCCGGGCGTTCGACCGCGTTGCTTTGTGCGCATCTCACGGTCGGCGGAGGCCAGCACCGAAGAGGTCGTGCTGAATCTCGACACGGTCACCATCGACGCCGACACCGGGGTGGTTTCGCTCGTCTGGCGCGGGCTGATTCCGGTGCAATCACGGGAGTACGAAGAGGTCGAGAAGGCGTTGCTCGTCGTGGAGTCACTGCACGACCCCGCGCGCCCGGCCTCGGACTATGCAGACCCCAACGGGTGGCGGCCGGCGACTCCATCGCCGCAAGAGCTTGCGGCGACGGAAGATGCGGCGCAGCGCGGTGCTCCGGTGGAGATGCCGGAACCGAGGCCGCCGGTGGTGGCCGCAGACCCGGAAGAGGTCGCGGCGCTCGACGAGGAGCGCGCGACGCTGAAAGCCGCAGGGGTTGACCCGGCGCTTCTCGAGCGCTTGAAGGGCGTGACGAGCGCCGCAGCGTTTTCTGCCATCATCATGGCAAGTCTGCCCGTGGCGTCCGAGGAAGACGAAGCGACGACTCCGGCGCCGGCGCCAGCGGACGACCCGCTGAAGAGGGAGTTCGACGAGACCCTGGGCGAGCTGCGGGCGGCCGGGGCTGACCCGGCGCTCTTGAAGAAGCTCGAGGCCGAGACGACGCGAAGCGGTTTTCTCGGGGTGCTCATCGGAGGCTTTCCGCCTCCGCAATCGCCCGAAGAAGCGCAGGAGCGTGGGGCCTTGCTCGAGTCCCTGGCCGCCGCTGCGACCCTCGAGCGGGCCCAGGCGCTGTCCGGCGCCGCGGCACCGCGGGTCGCAAGGGGTGAGCATCTCACGCGCGACGAGGCGCTGGCGTTCGCCGCCGTCGGCGCCAGCCTGGCCGGGTCGAATCTCACCGAACTCGACCTCGCCGGGGCCGACTTTTCGGGCGCAAACCTCTCCGGCGCGAACCTCACCGGAGCGCGGCTGGTGCGGGCCAATCTGACCGGCGCCGATCTCACCGCAGCCACCATGCGCCTCGCGGATTTGACCGAGGCGGTGCTCATGGACGCGGTGGCGCAAGACGCCAATTGCGAGCAGGCGACACTCATCGGGGCCAACCTCACCGGAGCAAACTTCGCCCACGCCGTCATGGCGGCGGCGCAGCTCGACCGGGCGGTGCTCGATCGGTCTGACTTCACCGGTGCGAGGCTCACTTCGGCGACGCTCGTCGAGGCCTCGATGGTCGGCGCGCGCTTCGACGATGCCGATCTTCGGGGGGCTCATCTCATGCGGGTTCGCGGGGCGAAGGCATCACTTCGCAAGGCGCTGCTCGAGGCCGCCCGGCTCGATGGCGCGCAACTCGACGGGGCGATGCTGATGCTGTGTGAGCTATCGCGGGCGACCTTCGATGGCGCGTCGCTACGGGCTGCGTTTCTCGAGCAGGCGCGCGGTCTCGAGGCGTCGTTTCGGGAGGCTGATCTCACCAACGCCCGGGTCGACGGTGCACGCTTCGTCGGCGGTCGGTTTGGGATGATTCGCGCGGAGAATTCGAGTTGGTCCGGGGCCGAACTCACGGCAACCGACTTCGAAGGCGCGAGTCTGCCGGCGGCCAACTTCACTGATGCGATTGCGATTCGAGCGAACTTCCATCGGTCGCGTCTCGAGGGCGCCAACCTCTCGAAGGCACGTCTGATGGCCGCGAGGCTGACCAAGACAAACCTGTTTCGCGCCCGACTCGGCGGCGCCGATCTCACCGGCGCCGACTGCCGCGGCAGCAATCTCTTCGAGTGCGACCTCTTCGAGGCCCACACAACCGACACCCGCTTCGAACAAGCAAACCTGCATCGCACGCTGCTCGCAGCACGGAGCCCCGAATGAGCAGCGAGACCGAGCGCGTGGCGCGTCAGGTCGGAGCGGGTGAGGCGCTCGATCCGCCGATGGTGGGCCCGATCGATATGACCGGGGTGGCCTTCGCGGGGGCAAACCTGGAGGGCGTGGGCTTCTATCGAACCACGCTGAAGCACGCCGACCTGTCGGGCGCCCGGCTGGCGAGTGCCTACCTGGTGCGCGCTGATCTCGACGACGCCAACCTGAGGGCGGCGGACCTCTCCGGGGTGATTCTCACGGGCTCCGAAGCGGTCTTGTCGGCTTCGAACACCGATGTCTCTTCGGTGTACGATGAAGACATTGCCGCGCAGGACCCCGATCTGGCCCAGGCCGCACAGAAGGCTGGTTTGTCAGGTTTTGACGAGGGTACGCTGTCTGCCCGCAGGGCGTGCCTCGCGTCGGCGTGTCTCAAATCGGCCGTGCTCGAAGGCGTCGATTTCTCTGATGGCAACCTGCGGGAGGCCACCCTCGAGAGCGCCGTACTCATGCGGTGCACGCTCGACAACGCGCGACTCAACGGTGCGCGACTCAACGGTGCGCGACTCTCGAACACCACGCTCCGCGGGGCCGACCTCGGCCAGGCGAACCTGTCCGGCGCGACCTTGATCGACTGCGACCTTCACGGCGTGAGTCTTCGTGGCGCCCGGCTCGAGGGAACCGTATTTGAGCGCTGTCGGCTCGGCTCGGTGGCATTCGAGGACAGCGAAATCGATGGTGCTTCCTTCCTCGATGTCGAGCCGCGCTCGCTCGCCTTCGTCGGAGCCACCGTGCGCCGCCTCCGGATCACCGGGGTCTCGCTCCGCGAGAGCGGCGCGCTGCGGGGCGATCACGGCGGCGGTGGCTTCGCCCAATGCGACCTGAGTGGCATGAATCTCACCGGTGCGAGTTTCGCCCACGCCGACCTGCGCGGGGCCAACCTCATCGGGTGCCAGCTCACCGGAGTTGATCTCACTGGGGCCGATCTCTCCGGGGCTGATCTCTCCGGGGCCGACCTGTCGCAGGCGCTCCTTGACGGCGCACGGCTCTGCAACGCCTCGCTCGTTCGCGCGCAGATGGCGCGCATCACCCTGCGCGGGGCCTTCCTCGACGACGCCAACCTCGAAGATGCCAATCTGGAGGAGGCATCGCTCGAGGGGGCATACGCCGCGGGCGCGATCTTTCGTCGCGCAAAGCTCGATCGCGCGGTGCTCCGGGGAGCCGCGTTGACCGGGGCCGATCTGTCTCTCGCGACGCTGACCGGGGCCACGTTGGACGGGGCCGATCTGGCCCGCGCGCTGCTGGTCTCGGCCCGGTGTGACGGCGCTTCGCTTCAAAGCGTCAATCTTTCCGGGGCCAACCTCCAGGGGGCCCGTTTCACCGATGCGACGTTTCACGGCGGCGATCTCGGCGGCGCTTCCTTGTCCGAGGCGATCTTTGACGGTGCGACGATGGAGGGTGTTCGGATGGTGGGCTGCGCCTTCGCCGGGGCGAGCTTTGCGCGGGCTGCGATGCTCGCCGTCGACCTCGTCGGCGCAGATTTGCATCAGTCCCGCCTCGGCTGCGCGAAGATGTCCCGATGCAACCTGTCGGGAGCAAACCTCGCGGGTCAGACGCTCGCGGGCTGCGACCTGACGTTGAGTGACCTGTCCGATGCCCAACTCGCGCGCGCCAATCTCCGCGGCGCCGACCTTGGCCAGGCGAACCTGGGGGGTGCGATCTTGAGCGGCGCGGACCTCCGTGGCACTCGCGGAAAAGCGGTAAACTTCACCGGGGCGAAGCTCGAGGGGGCCGATCTTCGCGAGTGTCATCTCCCGATGGCTTGTTTCGAGGGCGCTTCCCTGCAAGACGCCGACTTCACCGGGGCGAAGCTCGAACAGGTGATCTTCGTCGGGGCTGATTGCGCCCGCGCGTGCTTCATCGGTGCATCGCTCGGCTACGCTGACCTTACCCGGGCGAAGCTCACCCATGCCGACTTCACCGCCGCGGACGCGCACTGCACCAACTTGCACCGCGCCGATGTCCGGGGGGCGGTGTGGCATGAAACCAACCACACCGGGCAACGACTGACCGATCGCGATCTTGCCGCAGCCGAAGACTGGCAACCTTCCTCCGACTGAAACGAGGAGTTTCGATGAGCCTTGCCTATCGAGTACAGACGCCTCCCGTCCCTGTGTCGAGTGACGACGCCGATATGGGTTTGATCTCTGAGCAGCGGCTTCGCACTCAGGGAGGTGCATCCGCCGTGGTGCGCCTGGTAGACGGAATCGAACACATCGAGGTGCGCGACTGTCGCGATCGGCTCGTGTTTGAGTTCGATCCGGAGACCGGGCGCACGGTGGTGTGGGCGCCAGGCGGTGACCTCTCCTTCCGGGCTGCCGGAAACGTCGAGTTCGTCGCGGGGAAGTCCGTTCAGTGTCGGGCGCACGACGAGGTCAAGATCGAGGCGGGCGAGGGCCGTTTGCGCTCGTCGTTCACTCTCGGGGCCCAGGCCGTCGCGATCTCGTCGCGGGTGCTGCGCATGGCGGCCGAGAGTGCTGACTTCGCGCTCACGGAGGCAAACCTTCGAAGTGAGCACCTGCGCGCCAGGGTGGGTGACGCGAAGGTGGTCATGAGCCGCCTCGAGACCATCACCGATCGTCTATTCGAGCAGGCGAAGACGGTATTTCGTACCGTGGAAGACCTGCATCAGCTCAAGACGGGCCGGGCGCGCACGCTCGTTCGTGATGGATACGACCTCCGGGCTGGGTACGCCTCCATCGAGGCCGAAGCCGACATGAAGATCGACGGCAAGTCGATTCACCTCGGTTAGCGAAAGGGCGCGCGCGATGTTTCCCATTTCGACAACCATGACCGGCAATTGCATGGCGATGCCCGATACCTGTAAGACGCCGTCGCCCGCGGGCCCCGTCCCGGTTCCATATCCCAACATGGCAATGCTGATGCAGGCCACTCCGCCGACGTGCTCGAAGAAGGTCAAGATCATCAGTATGCCGGTGGTGCTTCTCGGCACGAAGATTCCGATGTCTTCCGGCGATGAGGCCGGCGCTGCGGGCGGCGTCGTGTCTGGGATGATCAAGGGTCCGGTGATGTTCACGAAGGGGTCGATCAAGGTGAAGATCGAAGGGCAACCGGTGATCTACCACACGTGCACGACCGGCCAGAACGGCTCGAGCCCCAACGCGCCTTGCGGCGTGCAGGTGTCGCCGTCTCAGGCCAAGGTGATGGTGCAGATGTAATGGGTACCATGATCACACAGAGGCCTCGGACGCGCGCAAAGACACTTTACGGAGCGACTTCAAGCCATGAGTGAAGGTGACGATACGGTCATTGTGCAGGGTTCGGTGCCAATCGCCCTCGGTCGCGGCGAAGGGAGCGACGACGCAGACATCGATGACTTCGCGGTCACCGAAGTGGTCGGTCACACGATCGCCTCAGGTGCAGCCGCGACTCCAGTCCGCGCATCGACCGGCGATACGGATTCCCTCGACCAGGCCGCATCGCAGGTGCTCGATGCAAGAGCTCAGGCGATCGCGCGCGGCCCGGCTCCACAGCCCGTTGCCGCGTCCGAGGTCGCCGCATTTCAGTCCGCGACACTTCTAGAGGCGATGGTCGAGACGAGCGATCCGATTGCCACGGCGTCTGCCCCTGATTCGAGATCTGTTTGGTATTCGACCTGCGCTGACACAGGAACCGACAACGTCGGCACCCGCTTCGCGCGCACTGCACCGGCGACCGGCGAGAGTCATCTGGCCCCGATCAGCGCTCCGCGCCAGCCGTGTCTTGCGGTGTTCCGCTCGGCGGCGTTTCACGAGGAGGAATGGTCTGCTCGCGCGATGTCCTCCAGGGGCAGCGTGTCCGGTCTCTACGAATACGATGTTGAGATCGAGATGCGTTTCCAAGGGGCCCTCGACGGCACATGGACGTCTCAGCTCCTCAATGCCCCGGCGTTCGTCGCGTTTGGCGACGAAGACCTGCACCGGACGCATGGGATTATCACCGAGGTGGAGTTACTGACGGACAACGCCGATGAGACGGTAGTGTTTCGGGTGCGAATGGTGCCTCGGCTCTGGCTTCTCACGCAGACGACGCAGTCTCGTGTCTACGCGGACCAGACCGTGCCCGAGATCGTGTCGTCCGTTCTCCTCCGGGCGGGGATGAACATTCATGGCGTCAACCTGTTCGAATTCCGTCTGCTAAGTAGCGAGAGGAGGTTTCCGGCGAGGGAGTATGTCGTCCAGTACGACGAGACGGATTATCAGTTTATCTGTCGACTCCTGGAGCACGATGGCATCTTCTTCTTCTTCGAGCAGGGCGAGGACTTTGAGAAGGTCGTGTTCGTCGATGAGGTGGCGACGCTGCTCCGGGATGGCATCCCGGGTGGGGCGGTGTATCAGACGGTTCAGGGAGTCAGCGACGCGGAGTCCGTCACCTCACTGCGTCGTATCGAGCATCGCGTGCCCCGGCGGGTTGTCACGAACGATTACAATTGGCTCACGCCGGACGTGTCCCTCGTCGCCGAGTCGGAGATCACCCACGACGGCTTCGGAACTGTCGTTCGGCATGCCGAGCACTACATGACGGGCACCGAAGGCTCCGCGATCGCGAGGGTGCGCTCGAGCGAGATCGCCGCGACGCAGACCATTTACCGTGGGAAATCAACAATTCAAGGGCTTGCGCCTGGCGTGCGCTTCACCCTCCAGGATCACTTCGAACCGAGCTTCAATCGAAGCTACTTCGTGCTGGAGGTTCGGCACGACGTGCCCAATCCCTCGACTTCGACTTCGACTTCGACGCCGGGGTACCAGAACGAGTTCGTCGCTGTATCTTCCGATCAGCCCTACGCGCCGCCGCGGGTGACGCCCCGGCCTCGCATCCATGGCCTGGTTCACGGCCATATCTACGGAGAACCGGATCACGAAGAGGCGCCGGTCGACTCGAAGGGACGCTACCGCGTGATGCTACCCTGGGCGAACGCGGAGAGCAGCGATGAAGGTGTTTCGTGCTGGATTCGGCGGGCGCAGCCGAGCGCCGGCGCTGGCTATGGCATGCACCTGCTGCTGTATCCGGGCACGGAAGTGTTGATCGCGCACATCGACGGCGACCCCGACCGACCGATCATCGTGGGGGCAGTTCACAACGAGGCCACTCGATCGCCGGTCACGAATGCAGACAACCCGGACGCGAGCGTGATCTTTACGCGGGGTGGAATCGAGATCGAGATGTACGACCCACCCAGCGACGGCTGAGCTTCTCAGGGCCGGTAAAGGCGTGCGAGCGCGTCGTAGGCAGGGCGTGGCACGCGGTCAATGGTGACGACCCCCCACCACTCTTCGTTGAAGGTGTTGTCGGGGTAGGGACCGCCGCCGGGCGCGACGCCGCCGATATCGTGCACAGATGGGCTGCCCGCCTGGTCCTTCCACCACTCGTCGGACCACTCGAAGATGGTGCCGCCGAGGGTGACCCCGTCGGTGTGCCTCGCGGTGCTCCGGGCGAGGATCAGCTGCGTGAGGGCGGTGGTCGCCTCGGCCTGCGCCGCTACGTTCTCCATCCCAGCGCCACGCGCGTCCCAGGCATCCGCGCCGTATTCGGAGATGAACATGGGCGCTCCGCTGAGGGCCGCCCACCGCGTGAACAGGTCGCCGAATCCGATGTTGCGATAGACGTTGAGGCCCCACACGTCGATGGCCGGCATCGCGGCAATCGTCGCGGCGCTCGGCAACTCTCCGTAGACCGTGGACACGGGCCGGCTTGGATCGAGGACATGAATCGCGGCCGCGATGCGCTGAAGGCGATCGCGCGCGGTGACGAAGGGGACCCCGGTGAAGAGTCCGTTGTAGTTCCACTCGTTGCCCACGAGCCACATCAAGATTGCGGGGTGGTTCATCACCGCGCGAACTGCCTCTGTCGCCTCGGACTCCGGGGCGCCGCCATACGCATAAACGGTCATCAGCACCCCGATGTCGTGGGCGTACAAGATATCGAGCACCGCCCGGTCGAGGATGGGCGTGTACGTCCGCACCGCATTGATACCGGCGGCTTGCATGAGCCGCGCGTCGGTCTCTGCGAAGCGCAGGTAGTCTGGCGGAAACGTCGCCCCGCGCGCGACGGGTGACCAGCATACCCCGCGGATTTCGATTGGGACTCCATTGCGCAACAGCCGACGGCCGGAGGTGCGCAGAGTCGTGGGGCCAGCATCGGAGACGACACCCCGATCGGAGACGACACCCCGATCGGAGACGACACCCGCATCGACGGCGCCGGACACGTCAGATCGGACGGCGACATCGGTTGCGGCTCCTGCATCGAACAACGTCGCCACATCGAGAGAGCCCGTTACATCAGAGGCGACCGCCGCATCTACAGAGGCGCTCACATCGGCAGCAATTGGCGTGTCGGAGGCGACCGCGACCTCGGCGTCGATCGACGTGTCGAAGGCAACCGCGACCTCGGCGGCGATCGGCGTGTCGAAGGCGACCGCGACCTCGGCGGCGATCGACGTGTCGGTAGCGACCGCGGCGTCGGGCCCGACCGGAGCAGCCTCGCAACCAAGTGCCAAGAATGCAGCGAGCAAGGCAACTCTTGCAGATGAGTCTGAAGTACGCACGATGGCCATTGTCACACATTTCCAGCGTGGGTGGCGCAAATAGGCCATGCGTCAAAGGTCGCGCGGGAACACAAACCGTGCGATTCGGCCATGCGTCTAACCCTGCGCAGCGGCGGGTTCGCGGGCACCGCAGCCTGACCGTGCGCGCCGCCGCCGAGCGGCTCTTCGGGCCATGCGTCGAAGCTCGCGCAGACCTCACCCCCGCTGCCGCGCGCCCCTCTCCATGAATGGAGAGGGGCTGCGATCACCTGACAGCTCGTCGTGAGACGCAGCCCTTTTAGTAGCCCCTCGCCATTCATGGCTGTCCTCTGGTCTCATTTTCATC
>CAIOSS010000342.1 GCA_903860995.1 uncultured delta proteobacterium
GGAGCATGCCGTTCTTGTCGTAGAGGGCCGCGCCCGAGAGCCCCCCCTCGCCCACGCTGGCCGCGAGCAGCGGCTGCACATGCGTCGGGTCGACGGTGAGCGACACCTGACCCGCGACGGCGCGGGAGAGGGTCATCCCCAGGCGGCGCCGCGCGATGCGCCCCGAGGCCGCCGTGAGCGGGTGCGCCGCGGCCAGCGCCAGCGTCGCCGAGATGGCCAGCGTCCCGAGGAGCGCCAGGGCGAATTGCGCACGCAGTCCGAGGCCCCGGGGTTCGTCCATGGGTCTCCCGCGATGTTATCGCAGTTGCCCGCTGGGCCAACCCGCCATCGCTCCGTGCTACGCCGCACGGCACCCGACCGATGGCCCTCGCGATCTCTGCCCCCGACTCCCTCTGGGCGCCGCTCGCGCACCGCAACTTCCGCCTGCTGTGGGTGGGCTTCGTCACCTCGCAGGCGGGCGACATCATCCAGATGCTCGCCCAGGCATGGCTCGTCGTGGAGCTCACCGGCTCCGCCGCCCGCCTCGGCCTGCTGGCCGCCGCGCAGGCCCTCCCCCGCCTCCTGCTCGGGCTCTTCGCGGGCGTCCTGGTCGACCGCGTCGACCGCCGCCGGCTGCTGCTCGCCACGCAGTCCCTCGCCGCTTTACAGAGCGGCGTATTCCTCGCGCTCCAGCTCACGCACCGCATCACCTACGCCTCGCTGCTCGCCCTCGCCCTCGCGCTCGGCGTGCTCGACGCGCTCAACCTCACCGCCCGGGCGGCGCTCATGCCGACGCTCGTGCCGCGGCCGATGATCCCGCGGGCGGTCGCCCTGCAGGCCCTCGGGGTGAACGTCACGCAGCTCGCCGGGCCCTCCCTCGGGGGCGTGCTGCTCGCGTCCGTAGGGGTCGAGGGCTGCCTCGTGGCCAACCTGGTGTCCTTCAGCGCCCTGGTGCTCTCGCTGCTCGCGATGCGCCTCCCGGCCCGCGAGGCCGGCGCGGGGGACGGCGGATCCGTCGGCGACGCCCTGCGCGAGGGCCTCGGGTACCTGCGCGCCCACCCCGCGCTGCGGGCCTCCATCGCGCTCGCCTACCTGCTCGGGGTCTTCGGGATGCCGCTCGTGCGCCTGCTCCCGCTCTACGCGCGGGTGGTGCTCGATACCTCGCCGCGGGGCTACGGCGCCCTCGCGGCGGCCTCGGGCGTGGGCGCCCTGCTCGCGAGCCTGCTGGTGACGGCGCGCTCGTCCCGCGCGACGGTGCCGCGCAACATCGTCGTGTCGGGGGTGCTGTTCTCCGTCGCGGTGATCGCCTTCGGGTACACCCGCCACCCCCTCGCGGCCGCCGCGTGCCTCGTAGGCTTCGGCGGGTCGCAGATGGCCTTCCGCTCGGCGGTGATGACCCGCATCCAGTCGGAGGTGCCCGACCGGCTGCGCGGGCGCGTGGTGTCGGTGCTCGCGATGGACTTCGCGCTGTGGTCCCTCGGCGCGGCGGCCATCGGCGCGGCGGTGGACGCCGTCGCCCGCGCCCGCGCAGGCCTCGCCCCGGGCGCGCCCATCCCGCGGATCGCCATGACCCCGGCGCTCACCCTGGGGTTCACCGTCGCGGGCGTGGTCTGCCTGGCCGCCGCGCTCGGGTCGGCGCGGCGCGTGGGCTCCGTTGACCCGGCGCCCCCCGCGGGCGAATGATCCGGGCATGAGCTTCGGCAACCACCAGGGCGGCAACGGCTTCGGGGCCTTTCCCCAGCAGGCACCGCAGCAGGCGCCCCCGCAGGGTGCCTGGGGCTTCCAGCAACAGCCGCCGCCGGGCTTCGCCGGGGGATACCGCACGCCCGCGGGGCCGGGGCCGGCGATCGCCGAGGAGACCTGGTTCGAGGTCGAGGTGCCCTTCGCGGGCGCGCCGTTGCCCAACCGTTGCGCGTGCTGCTGCGGGCCGGTGGAGACGCGCCGCGCGGTCACGGCCACCGTCACCATCGGGCGCACGCACTACACCCGTCGCATGGACATCCCGTACTGCCGGGCGTGCGAGGCCGCCGTGGCGGGCGGCGGGCGCCGCGGGCGCCTCCAGGGGCTCATGGGCCTCGGGATGGCGGGGGTGTTCCCGCTGCTTCTCTCGCTGGGGTGGCTGTATGCGCCCGCGGCGGTCACCTTCGTGGCGACGCCCGTGGTGACGCTCGCGGTGCTCTTCGCGCTGGCGAAGATCTGGCCCGAGGAGCCCATCGCCCGCCACCGCGGCGCCACCTCGGGCCCCCGCGACGCCGTCTGGATGCTCCCCTTCCAGGTCGGGCAGAACGCCACGCGCCTCGCCGGCACCCACGAGGCGTGGATGCGCGAGCTCGGCGCGCTGCACCACACCCCCGTCGCGCCGCGCGGCAAGCGCATCGCCCGCGCCGCGCGCTTCGTGCTGGTGCCCATCCTCGCGACGTTGCTGGCGATCCCGGTGTGGTTCGGGCTGCACGGCCGGGTGTACTTCGACAACCCCACCACCTCGCCCATCACCTTCGACATCGACCAGGGGAGCGCCGCCGTCACCGTCGCCCCCAACGGCCACGAGGACCTGTACCTCCCCGCGGGCCGGGCGATCATCGACGTGATGTTCAACGGCCGCGCGGTCGACCGCATCGCGGCCGACGTCGAGCACTTCGGCAAGCACCTCGCGTCGCCCTTCGGCCGGGCCTGCTACGCCACCGTCTCGACGGCGTACGGCAGCGCGGTGCTCACCGGCCCGCGCACGCAGATGGCCCCGGCGGGCCAGCGCTGGCACACCCTCACGCGCGTGCAGAACGTGCTCGAGCCCTTCCCCCGCAGCGTCTCCGTGGGCCGCGGCCAGAGCGGCGCCGTCCGGAGGCGCTTCACCCGCGTGCACTGCCTCACCGGCGCGTCGCTGTTGTAGAGGGAGCGCGATGTCCGACGGCGAAGGACTCACCCGAGACCAGGCGTACCTGTTGAAGCTGGCCCGCGCCCGGATGCCGTACGGCAGGCACGAGGGGATGCTGCTCGTGGATCTCCCCGAGCCCTACGTGGTGTGGATGGCGCGGCAGGGATTCCCCAAGGGAGAGCTGGGGCGGATGCTGGCCATCGTCCACGAGATCAAGGTGAACGGGCTGGAGTACCTGTTCGAGAAGATCAAGTGATGGGCGGGGTGATCGTGCGGGGTCAGTGCAGGGTGACGGCGAGGCGCGCGCGGCTGTAGTCCTCGCCGTCGAGCAGGCAGCCGACGTCGGAGCCGTCCCACCCGGTGACCTGGAGGCTCACCGCGTAGGCACCCGGCGCGAGCGACACCTCGCGGCGCATCGCCCAGGGCTGCCACCAGCCGGAGGTGCCGGTGCCCGAGCGGGCCACGCCGGTGATCACGTCGCCCCACGAGGAGTTGCCGTAGTTGATGGCGCCGATCACGAAGCGGAAGCCGCAGTGGGTGTTGGCCGCGGAGCCCCCGGAGCCGGTGACCGAGCCGTAGGCGTAGAGGTCGGCGGTGGAGGCCTCGGGGACGTTGATCATCATGGTGGTGCCGGGCACGTCGCGCCAGGCGGCCCCGCGCGCCACGACGGAGGTGCTCTGCGCCGTGTGGAACAGCGTCGCGCCCGAGCCGCGCGGACCCGCCGGGCCCGCAGCACCGGCAGGGCCCGCGGGACCCGCAGGACCCGCAGGACCCGTGGCACCCGCGGGGCCTGCCGGGCCGGTCGGGCCCGCGGGGCCCATCGGTCCGGCGACGCCTGCGCCCGGCCCGGTCCAGCGGCCCATGGCGTCGACCACGGTGGTGCCGTTGACGGTGATGCTCGTCGGGGTGATGTCCCCGACGGCGTTGCCCGCCACCAGCGCGAACGGAACGCTCCCGATGGGCTCGCGCGGCGTCATCTCGGGGTCGGTGCCGACGGTCACGCCGAGGTAGCGGGTGCGCCCCGCGAAGACCGCCGCGGTGAGCGGGGTGGTGGTGCCCAGCTGCGCGGAGAAGTACCCGTCGTCGAGGGTCACCGTGACCGCCTCGGTCCAGAGGGCGGTGCCCCCGGTGGTGACGTCATAGAGGCGGTAGGTCACCGACTGCGAGCCGCCCGCGGGCGCCCCCGCGCGGTCGAGCAGCCGCCCCTGGTGGATCATCGTCGTCGGTACCTGCGCCGCCGCCCCGAGGGGCAGCGCGAACGCCGCCAGCAGACCCGCCCCGATCGTCCATCGCCTACGGCTCATCGCGCTCCCATTGGCTTCCACCATTTGAAGCGCCGACGCTATCGCCCCGCGATCGACAGCGTCAACGGCGCGCCGACGCCCCCGAAGGCCCCGCGGGTGCGGTACTCCTCGCGGCGTAGCACCCCAATGACCACACCACGGACCGCCATCGTCCTGCTGGCCCTGCTCGGCGCGTGCGGCCGCCGCCCGCCGCAGTCGCCCCCCGCCGCGCCGCTCGTCCAGCCGGTGATCGTCCCCGTCGACGTCCCCGCGCTCGTCGACGCGCCCGCCCTCGAGGACCAACCCCCCGCGGCGCCCGACGCCCCGGTGCCCGTGGCCCCGGAGCCCGACGGGTCCGACGCGGCGCTGCTGCGGGGCCTCGCGGACGGCACCGTCGCGCTCGCAGCGCACGTCGACCCGTCGCACGGCGTGGTGTTCGTGACCTACCTCGAGGCGTCGCCGAGCGGTCAGGCGCCGATGCGTCGATCGAGCCGTCGGCTGTGTGGTGCTACGGCGGCTCGCGACGCCGCCCTGCGGGCGCGGCTGCGGGCGGCGGTCGCGCAGGCCGCGGAGGGCGACGGAATCTCGTGCGGCGACGACGAGTGCACGGTGCCCGGGATGGAGTACCAGCCCGCGTACCGGCTGCGCCTCGGGCGGGCGCCCGACGGGACGCGGGTGCTGCTCGGCGCGATGCAGATGAGCGAGGCGGCGCTGGGGGAGGAGTGGCTGGAGCGCGTGCGGGTCTACGTCGACCAGGCCATGGCGGCGGCGCGCGCCCGGCCGTGCCCGCGCTGAGGGCGCAGCGCCGCTACGCGAAGACGTCGTCGAGCGACGACGCCCCGAGCGCCCGGTCGGCCCAACGTTCGATGTCCTGAACGGAGCCCGTCGCGAGGATGCGCGCTTCGAGCTCCAGACCGACGGCGAAGCCCCGCCCGCGGAGGATCCGCACGAGGAGACGGGCCTCGCCGCGGGCCTCGCCGCGGGCCTCGCC
>CAIOSS010000343.1 GCA_903860995.1 uncultured delta proteobacterium
CCTGCCGACGCTCTCCGAGCAGCGCGCCACGCTCTACGAGCACTGCGCCCGCGCGCTCGACCGAAGCCTGGTGACGGGGCCGCACGGGCTCCCGCTCATCGGCTGCGGCGACTGGAACGACGGCATGAGCCGCGTCGGCGTCGAGGGCCGGGGCGAGAGCGTATGGATGGCGTGGTTCCTCATCACGACCATCGAGCGCTTCGCCGTGCTGCTCGACGCCCGCGGCGACGCCGAGAGGGCGGGGCGCTACCGGGCCCACGCGGCGGCGCTGAAGGCCTCCGCGGAGGAGCACGCCTGGGACGGCGCCTGGTACCTCCGGGCGTTCTTCGACGACGGCACCCCCCTCGGCACGGCGCAGGGCGACGAGTGCCGCATCGACTCGC
This sequence comes from uncultured delta proteobacterium, assembly GCA_903860995.1. Classification (GTDB taxonomy): domain Bacteria; phylum Myxococcota_A; class Polyangia; order Polyangiales; genus SCUS01. The sequence continues at coordinate 384 of CAIOSS010000343.1, forward strand.
TCACCCAGAGCTGGGGGGTGATCTCCGGCGCGGCCGACCCGGTGCGGGCGGCGCGCGCGCTCGCATCCGTCGAGGAGCGCCTGGTCGACCGCACCCACGGCGTCGTGAAGCTGCTCGCGCCGCCCTTCGATCGCACCCCGCACGACCCGGGGTACATCAAGGGCTACGTCCCCGGGGTGCGGGAGAACGGCGGGCAGTACACCCACGCCGCCGCGTGGGTGGTGCTCGCCGAGACCATGCTCGGGCGCGGCGACGCCGCGGGGGACCTCCTGCGATTGATCAACCCGGTGCACATCACCGCCACCTCCGACGGGCTCGCGCGGTACCGGGTCGAGCCCTACGTCGTCGCCGCCGACCTCGCTTCGGTGGCCCCGCACGCCGGCCGCGGCGGCTGGACCTGGTACACCGGCTCGGCGAGCTGGGTGTACCGGGTGGCGTTGGAGGCCGTGCTCGGGTTCACCGTGCGGGGCGACGTGCTCACCGTCGACCCGTGCATCCCCGCGGCGTGGCCGGCGTTCACGATCACCTGGAAGCGCGGCGCGACCACGTGGGAGATCACCGTCGAGAACCCTGACGGGGTCCAACGGGGGGTAGCCTCGGTGACGGTCGACGGCCAGGCGGTCGACGAGCACCAGGTCGCGCTGGTCGCCGACGGCGCCGTCCACGCGGTGCGGGTGCTGCTCGGCGCGCCGCGCTGAAGCAGCGTTTCACCGCAACGCTGGATTCGCGGGATCGCGCGGTGATACGGTCCTTGTCCACGGTGATGGCCCTGACCTCTCGACGACGCCCCGGGTGGATGTGCGCGGCCGCGCTGGCGCTGGCGGGCGCGAGCGCGTCGGCCGACCCCATGGACCTCTCGCTCAACCGCCTCAGCTACTACAACAATACCCCATGGAGTAATGGCGGCGTGCGCTACGAGCCGTCGCGCTGGGCCTTCCGCGGCGGCTGCGGCACCGCCGGCACCGCGGGCGCCGACGGGCAGGCCTACGCCCAGTGCTTCCCCGACAACCAGCTCTGGGCCAACCTGGTCAACGAGCTCGGCGCCGCACTCGCGCCCTCCCTCGCGGCCCCGGCGATGACCCTCGGCACCTCCGGCCTCTACGTGGGCTACGAGGTCTCCGTGACCAACCTCCAGAGCGCCGGCGCGCACTGGCGCCGCGGCACCGAGGGGTCCGCCGCCTCCAACGTCAACAGCGACACCAGCACCGCCCGCGACAACGGCGACTCCGCCGCCCTCGTCTCGCGCGTGCACGTCCGCAAGGGCCTCCCCTTCGGCTTCGAGCTCGGCACGCAGATGAGCCACCTGCACGACAGCAGCGTGTGGGCCATCGGGCTCGACCTCCGCTGGGCCCTCTTCGAGGGCTTCCACCGCGGCCTCGGGTGGCTCCCCGACGTGGCGGTGCGCGGCTCGGTCAACACCGTCGCGGGCCAGTCGCAGATGTCCCTCACGGTGGTGGGCATCGACGCCGTCGTCTCGAAGCGCTTCACCCTCGGGGGCCAGGTTCGGCTCAGCCCGTACCTCGGCGCGCAAGGGATGTTCATCTTCGGCGACTCCGGGGTCATCGACCTCACCCCCTCGCGCAGCGCCCAGGCCGAGTGCCCGCGGCCGCAGACCCGGTACATCCCCGACACCCGCACCGGCGCCGACCGCTCGCCCTCGGGGCTCATCGGGCAGGTCATCTGCAACGGCGGCGGCTCGCTCCCGACGCCGACGCTGCCGGGCGACCTCAACGACACCCGCAACAGCGCGGTCTTCCAGCCGATGCGCATCCTGCGCACCCGCGGGTTCCTCGGGATGCAGCTGCAGTGGGAGATCTTGATGGTGACGGCGGAGTTCTCCGTCGACCTGGGCGACCCCTCGTTCACCACCACGCCGCCCACCGACGCGGGCCGGCCGGTGACCACCAATGTCACCGCGGGACAGCCCACGCGCACCCCCATCAGCCTCGACAATTACACGCAGTGGACCACCACCGTGGGCGTCGGGCTGGCCTTCCGCTGAGCGCGCTGGGCGGGGGCGCTCGACATTGCGCCGCGCCTGCCTCAGAACACCGCCGTCACCCTGACATCCGCCCTCATCCCCCCTGCAATCAGGAGCAACGTTATGGACGACTCGACCCGGCAGCGCATCACAGACCTCGTCAACGGCAACAAGGTCGTGCTGTTCATGAAGGGCACCCGGCACTTCCCGCAGTGCGGGTTCTCCGGGGCCGTGGTGCAGGTGCTCAACGCCAACAAGGCCACCTACGAGACGGTCAACGTGCTCGCCGACCCGGCCATCCGCGAGGGCATCAAGGAGTTCGCGAGCTGGCCCACCATTCCGCAGCTGTACATCGGCGGGGAGTTCGTCGGCGGGGCCGACATCGTGCGCGAGCTGCATTCCAAGGGCGAACTCGCGACAATGATCGCGAAGGCGACCGAGCCGCAGAGCTCGTAGTCACGAGGCGCTCCCACCGGGGCGCGGTTGTGCTCTAGACTGCGCCCCCCAAACGCAAATGAGCCACGCATCGCCTTCGCCCCTTCGCGCGCGCCTCGCGGACCACGCCCTGCTCGCGTACCTCTCCCCCCTCTTCACCGGGCGGCGCATCGCCGTGGTTGGGACGTCGTCGGGTGACGTCGCCCACCGCGCCCGCGCGCTCGGCGCCCACACCGTGATCTCCTTCGGCGGCGTCGCCGAAGACATCGCCGTGCGCGCGCTCACCCCGGGGGCCATCGCGGCCTTCCACGGCAAGCTCGACGTCATCGTGGTGCCCGACGCCTCCGCCGTGCCCTCGCTGGTGGCCGTGCTCGACGAGGCGCGCCGCGCGCTCGGCTCGGAGGGCATCCTGGTGGTGGGCGCCGAGCCCGACGACGCCCCGGTGCCGATGGAGGCCTCCGGGCGCTCGTCGCCGGTGGGATTCGCGCAGCTGCACGAGCTCTGCGCGTCGCGCTTCGGGACGGTGCGCATGGTCGGGCGGGGCCCCTTCGTGGGCTACACCCTCGCCACGCTCGACGAGGGCGCCGAGGGGGTCGGGCTCGACACCCGGCTGGTCGAC
>CAIOSS010000344.1 GCA_903860995.1 uncultured delta proteobacterium
AGGCATCGTCGCGGACTTCCCCTCGGCCGCCGCGCAGACCTGGCAGTTCACGAGCACGGGGCAGATCACGCCTGTGTCGCTGCTTCTCGCGGTAGTGCTCATCCTGGGGTCGGTGGCGACCATCGTGTTCTTCGAGCGCGGGCAGCGGCGCATCCCCATCGAGTACTCGCGGCGCATCATCGGTCGCAAGATGTACGGGGGCCAGCGCACCCACCTTCCGCTGCGTGTGAACTCGTCCGGGGTGATCCCGCCGATCTTCGCATCGACCGTGCTGATGCTGCCGGCCACCCTGGCCAACCTCCGCATCCCCGGGATGGAGGCCGCCCGCGACACCATCCAGCGCGGCGACTGGATCTACAACACCCTGTTCATCGTGCTCACGGTGTTCTTCTGCTTCTTCTACACGTCGGTCACCTTTCCCCCGGTGGACCTGGCCGACAACCTCAAGAAGCAGGGCGCCTTCATCCCGATGATCCGCCCCGGCAAGGACACCGCCGACTACATCGAGAAGGTGCTCATGCGCATCACCTTCGGCGGAGCAATGTACGTGGCGATCGTCTGCGTGCTGCCCGACTTCATGCGGCAGTACCTGCGGGTGACGTTTCCCTTCGGCGGCACCTCGATCATGATCGTGGTGGGCGTCGCCCTCGACACCGTGAACCAGATCGAGTCGTACCTGATCTCGCGACACCTCGAGGGCTTCGCTGGCCCCGGCGGTCCGCGCATCCAGGGCCGGAGGGCCGCGTAGTCATGGACGTGGTCTTCATCGGTCCCCCGGGCGCTGGTAAGGGAACCCAGGCGCAGCGCCTCTGCGCGAAGCTCGGCGTCCCGCAGATCGCCACGGGCGACATGCTGCGCGCCGCGCGCAAGGCCGGCACCGAGCTCGGACGCAAGGCCGACGAGTTCATGAAGCTTGGAGCTCTGGTCCCCGACGAGGTCGTCATCGGCCTAGTCGATGAGCGGGTCCAGGAGCCCGACGCGGCGCCCGGATTCGTGCTCGACGGCTTCCCGCGGACGGTTCCCCAAGCGGAAATTCTCGACAAAATCCTCGCGAAGCTGGGGCGGGCGATCGCCCACGTCGTGCTGCTCGAGGTACCTGACGCGTTGATCCTCGAGCGGATTACTGGACGGCGGGTGGGCGAAACCACTGGACGTATCTATCACCTCAAGTATGATCCGCCCCCCTCACCTGACCGGGGTGAGGGCGGCGAGCGACTGCTCCTTCGCGAAGATGATCGCGAGGATGTGGTTCGCCCGCGGCTGGTGAATTACTCCGCGCTCACGGCGCCGCTGGTTGCCTGGTATGGCAACAAGGGGTTGCTCCGGCGCGTTGATGGTGTGGGTGCCGTAGATGACGTCACCCAGGCAATCTTCCGGGCGATCGGAGCGCGATAGAGCCGAATGGCACGCAGGAACAACCGTCCCACCGAACCGCGCGAAGCGAAGGCGGACAAGCTCGAATTCGAGGGCGCCGTTCTAGAGGCGCTCCCCAACGCGATGTTTCGCGTGAAGTGTGACAATGGGCTGGACGTGCTCGCGACGATCTCCGGCCGGATGCGGCAGTTCTACATCCGCATCCTCCCGGGCGACCGCGTGAGCGTCGAGGTCAGCCCCTACGATCTTTCCAAAGGCCGTATCACGTACCGACACAAGTGAGATGGAGCGATGAAGGTCCGACCGTCCGTGAAGAAGATCTGTGACAAGTGCAAGGTGATCCGCCGCCGTGGGGTGGTGCGGATCATTTGTGAGAACCCCCGACACAAGCAGCGGCAGGGCTGAGACATGGCACGCATTGCAGGCGTCGACCTCCCGGGTCGCAAGCACATCTCGATCGCGCTCCGTTACCTGTACGGCATCGGGCCCGCGAAGGCCTTGGAGGTCTGCCAGAAGGCGGACGTGCCGACGGACAAGAAGACTCAGGATCTCTCCGACGCGGAACTGCGCCGCGTCCGAGAGGTGCTCGAGGGCGACTACAAGGTCGAGGGTGACCTCCGCCGCGAAGTCCAGATGAACATCAAGCGCTTGATGGACCTTGGCTGCTACCGCGGCCTCCGTCATCGCAAGAGCCTGCCGGTCAACGGCCAGCGCACGCATACGAACGCCCGCACCCGCAAGGGACCGCGGAAGGGTCTCGCGGTTTCCCGCGCGGCGCCCCCGAAGAAGTAACGGTTTCGTAGGTCGACAGACAAGGCAAGAGGACTTCGATGGCGAAGGCGCAAGCGAGCGGAGCTGCTACCGGCAAGGCGGGGCTCAAGGGCAAGAAGAGGGTACGGAAGAACGTGCCGAAGGGCGTCTGCCACATCCAGGCGACGTTCAACAACACGATCGTGACCATCGCCGACATCTACGGGAACACCGTGGCCTGGTCGTCCGCGGGGTCCCGTGGGTTCAAGGGTTCTCGCAAGAGCACCCCCTTCGCGGCGCAGGTCGCGGCGGAGGACGCCGTCCGCAAGGCGGCGGAGCACGGGATGCGCGAGGTCGCGGTCTTCATTAAGGGCCCGGGAGCGGGTCGCGAGAGCGCGCTGCGCGCGCTGTCGACGGCGGGGTTTCGCGTGACGCTCATCCGTGACGTCACCCCGATTCCGCACAACGGGTGCCGGCCGCCGAAGCGTCGCCGGGTCTGATCTCATCGGTTTATAGGAAGAAGAGAGCGGTTAGTCGTCATGGCGCGTTACATCGGTCCGGTCTGCAAGCTCTGCCGCCGCGAGGGGATGGAGCTGTATCTCAAGGGTGATCGCTGCTACACGGAGAAGTGCTCGTTCAAGCGCCGTCCCCGGCCGCCGGGACAGCACGGCGAGCAGCGCGTGAAGTTCAGCGAGTACGGCCTCC
>CAIOSS010000345.1 GCA_903860995.1 uncultured delta proteobacterium
GCCCGCACGCCCGCGTGCGCCCGGGTCGACCCCCCGACGGTGCCCACCGCCAGCGGCAGCTCGGCTTCGCCGCGCAGCCCCGTCGGCGTGCGCTTCCAGGTGCTCAGCGGGCGGTACCCGCCCCCCGTCGCCGCCCAGGCGTGCGCGCCCGCCTCGATGGAGCGCCAGTCCTGGCCCAGCGCCACCGCAGCGGCGTCGAGCCCGTTCATGAAGCCCTTGTTGTGGGTGCACGCGCGGTAGGGGTCGAGCGCCGCGAAGCGGCTCGCCCGCGCGATGCCATCGGCCACCGCGGCGCCGCCCACCGCGGCCTCGGTGACGTCGCAGCGCACGCTCACCCGCCGCCGCGACGGGAGGTTGCTCAGGATGCGCAGCCCGACGATGCCGCCGATGAGCTCGTGCAGGGCGGGCGCGACCGCCTCGGCCACGGTGTCGACCATGTTGGCCCCCATCGCGTCGCCCACGTCGACGTAGACGTGCACCACCACCACCCCCTCGGCCGCGTCGAGCACGCGCACGTCGAGGTCGCGGCACCCGTAGCCCCGCTCGACCATGCGGGGGATGGACTCGTCGCCCAGCTTCAGGATGGCGTCGCGGTGGGCCATCACCCGGACGGCGGCGCCCTCGGGGTCGGGCGCGCCGTCGAACTGCACCTGGCCCGTCATGATGGCCGCCGTCGCGTGGCCGTGGAAGCCGCCGGACTCGCGCACCATCCGCGCCGCGTTGGACGCCGCGGCGACCACCGAGGCCTCCTCGACGGCCATCGGCACCACGTGGTCGACGCCGTTGACGAGGAAGTTGAGCGCCACGCCGAGGGGCAGCCCGTGCACCCCGATGACGTTCTCGCTCATTCGGTCGGCGGCCTCGAGCGAGAGCCCGCCGCCGCGGTCGGCGAAGAAGCCGCGCAGCTCGCCCCCGACGCCCGCGTGCTCGCCGAGCGCGTCCAGGCGCTCGTCCACGGTGCCGCGGTAGAACCCGCTGATCCTGCTGGTGTACGAGGTCATCGCTACGCCTCGGCCGCGCCCGCGTGGAGGGCGGCCATCACCGCGACGAAGTCCGCCGGCAGGAGCGCCTGCGGCCCGTCGGAGAGCGCCCGCCCGGGGTCGTCGTGGGTCTCCAGCATCACGCCCGCAGCGCCCGCGGCGAGGCCCGCGCGCGCCAGCGGCAGCACCAGGTCGCGCCGGCCCGTGGCGTGCGACGGGTCGACCACCACCGGCAGGTGGTGCACGTGGGCCAGCAGCGCGACGGCCCCGAGGTCGAGCAGGTTGCGCGTCGCGTGGTCGAAGCCCCGGATGCCCCGCTCGCAGTAGATCACCCCCGCGGCGCCGTGCTCCAGCAGGTACTCCCCCGCGAGGAGCCACTCCTCGACCGTGGCGCTCATCGCGCGCTTGAGCATCGCCGGCCTGCCGGTGCGCCCGATGGCCTTGAGCAGCGCGAAGTTCTGCATGTTGCGCGAGCCCACCTGGATGAGGTCGGCGTACTCCGCGACCAGCGCGACGTCGGACTCGCCGAGCGCCTCGGTCACCACCCGCAGGCCGTTGGCCTCTGCAGCGCGGCGCATCCAGCGCAGCGCCACCTCGCCGTGCCCTTGAAACGCGTACGGGGACGAGCGCGGCTTGAAGGCGCCGCCCCGGAGGAGCTGCGCGCCGGACGCCGCCACCCGCGCCGCGACGGCGTCGATCTGCGCCTCGGACTCCACCGCGCAGGGCCCGGCCATGAAGACCTTCGCCGCGCCGCCGACCTCCACGCCGCGGACGTTCACCGTCGGGGGCGAGGCGTCGACCCGCGGGTGCGCGGAGGCGGGCGCCACCACCGAGGCGACACCGGGGATGCGCAGCAGCGCCGAGGCCTCGACGGCCGACGAGGCCGACGAGACCGAGAAGTGGCTGACCCGGCGGTCGCCGTCGTGGAGGGCCGTGACCCAGAGCCCCGCCGCGACGAGCGCGCGCTTGACCTGGTCGGTGTCTGCGTCCGGTGCGAGCTGGATGATCATCGTGGAGCTCCCATCTACTTCCTACGGTCCACCAGGGCGGCCGCGACGTCGGCGAGCGCGTCGCGCGCCCGTCCCGCGGGGACGGCCTCGAGGCAGCCCAGGGCCTCGTCGGAGAGCGAGCGGGCGAGGGCCCGCGCGTCGGCGACGGCGCCCGTCTCGCGCAGCGCGGCGGTGACCCGGGCGGCGATGGCGTCATCGACTGCCACGGCCGCGTCGCCCACCACCCCGCGCAGCCACTGCCCGAAGGCCGGGTCGCGCTCGACCGCCAACAGGAGGGGGAAGGTGATCTTCCCCTCCCGGAGGTCGCCGAAGAGGGACTTGCCCACGAGCGCCGCGTCGCCCGCGACGTCGAGCACGTCGTCCATCACCTGGAACGCCACGCCCACGTGCCGACCGTAGCGCTCCAGCGCCTCGGCCGCCCGCGCGTCGAGCCCGCCCGCCCGCGCGCCCGCCGCCATCGCCCAGCGGAAGAGCGACGCGGTCTTCCCTTCGACCACCTCGAAGTAGGAGGCGCGCGCCGGCACCGTGCCGCGGAGCGCGAGCTGCAGCGCCTCCGCCCCGAGCATCTGGTCGAGGGTGTCGAGCGCGC
>CAIOSS010000346.1 GCA_903860995.1 uncultured delta proteobacterium
CATCGGCCTTCGACGTCGTGCGCGCGTCGGCGCCGAGGCTGGCCACGCGTGGCGGCGCGATCGTACTTTTCTCGACCGCCGCGGCGCGCCTCGGGCGTCGCCAACCACGAGGCGATCGCGGCCGCGAAGGCCGGCGTCGAGGCACTCGCCCGCGCCTCCGCGGCCTCTCGGGCCTCAAGGTCGCGCGCTGACCGCCGCCACGCCGCACGGCACCTCCGACCCCGCGAGCGAGCGCGTCGAGCACGCGGAGCCTCACGCCGCGGTCGTGCTCCCGCTGCGCCACCGTGCGCCGACGCGCGCACGACGTCGAAGGCCGATGTGAGCTTCTGGGCGATGACCTCAGGCCCACACCGCGGCGGTTGTTCCGCGTGACCCCCTGCACTAGGCTCGCGCGGGCGTTGAACCACCGCACCCGCACGCTGCTGCTCCTGGGGATGCTCGCCAGCGCGGGGTGCGCGTCGCGGTCGGGCGCGCCCGTCGACGTGCTCCAGGGCTACGCCGACGCCCTGCGCGACGGGCGCATGCGCGACGCGTGGGCGATGCTCTCCACCGCGGCGCGGGAGTCGATGCCCTACGAGCGCTTCGAGGCGACCGCGCGCGAGCGCCCCGAAGAGCTGGCCGACGCCATCCGCGCGTACGGCGAGCTGCAGCCCGAGGCGCCCGTGACGGCACACCTCGAGCTCGCCTCGGGGGAGGTCCTCACGCTCATCGAGGAGGGCGGCCGGTGGCGGCTCGACCCGAGCGCGCTCGACTTCTACGGCCAGCACACGCCCACGCAGGCGCTGCGCTCGTACGTGCGCGCGCTCGAACGCTCGCGCTGGGACGTGCTGCTGCGCCTCGCCCCGGCGGAGGTACGCGAGGCCATCGTGCAGGCGGCGGCGACGGCGGGGGTGACCCCCGAGGCGCGGCTGCAGGCGAGCTTCGGCGGCCCCGACGCGGGGCGGGTGCAAGGGGTGATACGCGGCCTGCGCGACGCCCTCGAGCGCGGCCGTGTCGTCGAGGTGGCGGGCGACCGCGCGACGATGGCGTACGGCACGGGCGGCCGGTCGCTGGCGCGGCTGGTGCGGGAAGATGGCCGGTGGCGGGTGGCGGAGCCCGAGTAGACGGAGTGCGGTGATGGCCTCGTACGGACCTTCGGACAAAGACCTTCGACGGATGACCCTGGCGGGTACGCTCGCCTACGCGCAGTCGATCGCGAGCAGCGCGACGGCGGCCCTGGCCTTCGAGGACGTGCTCGGGGAGATCAACCAGCGGGTGGCGTCGCTCAACGCGCTGGCCGAGAGCGTGGCGCGGGCGCGGGCGCGGGGCTACGCCTGGGGCGGCGACCTCGAGCAGGTGGGCAACGCGGCGCAGGGGCAGGCGCGCGCGGCCTTCGAGGGGGCGCGGGCGGAGTCGACGCGGGCGGCGGCGGCGCTGCGGGGCCAGGTCGCGGCGCTGGAGCGCGACGTGCGGCGGGCGGCCTCGGGGGACGCGCTGCGCAACGAGGGGATCATCAACAGCGTGGCGGCGCAGGCGCGCGGGCTCGACGAGGCCATCAAGGCCGCGCGGGGCCGGGTGCTCGCGGGGGCGGCGCAGTTCATCGGGGCGGTCGACGGGCTGGCGGCGCGGATGAAGCGCATCCATTGGACCCTCGATCAGTTCGAGGGGGGGAGCTTCAAGATGCAGCCCGAGGAGAACCCCATCTTCGCGGCCAAGGCGACCTGGGAGGACCACCCCAGCGGCAAGGTCGAGGGGCTGCTGATGCTCACCGCCCACCGGGTGCGCTTCGAGTACCAGGAGGAGGTGGTGCTCGAGCGGTCGTTCGTGTTCTTCGCGTCGAAGACCGAGGTGCGGCGCAAGCTGCTGCTCGACACCCTCGTGGGCCACGTCGCGGGCTCGGCGGCCGGCGAGCGGGGCCTCCTCATCAAGGACCAGGTGCTCACCCTGCGGATGCACCCGCAGTCGGGCGGTCCGTCTGTGGTGACCCTGGAGCTCGACGACGACATCGCCGGGGAGGTCGACGCGGTGATCAAGCAGATCCTCTCGGGCGACCTGGAGCGCGGGCGCTACCGCGGCCTGATGCCCACCGGCAGCCGGGTGGGCGTGCCGGTGAAATGGCCCGAGCGCTGCGAGGCCTGCGGCGCCGGGATGCAGCCGCCAGTGAAGGGCCAGACCTACCTCACCTGCGAGTACTGCAAGGCCCGGCACGACGTGACCCTCGGCGAGGGCTGACACCGCCCTCGCGCACCCTCACGGGAGATCGACCGATGGGACTCTTCATCGCCGCCGCCAAGTCCCCGGCCTCGCCCTCCGAGGGCAGCACCCGGCCTGAGCCTGCGATCACCGGCCTCGCCGATCGAGGGCAGCACCCGCCCTGAGCCTGCGATCACCGGCCTCG
>CAIOSS010000347.1 GCA_903860995.1 uncultured delta proteobacterium
ACCATCTCACGCCCGCGCTGCTCAAGGCGCTGACGGTGATCCACAACTACGTGATCACTCGCCGCGACGGCACCACCGCCGCCGAGCGCTTCGCGGGGAAGAAGCACGACGACCTCTTCGCGCACCTCGTCGCCATCATGCTGACGCCCGCGCGGCCCAGGGTGCGGAGTCGCAAGGTGGTGGAGCCGATGCTCGCCGCCGCGTGAGCTGCCCGCGTGTCGAAGTTATGCGCGAGGCCGGAATCAGGACGTCAGCCATCGTCGCCTTCGCGCGGCGCGCCGTCCGGAAGTACGAGGCTCCGGGATCCACCAGCCGGGGCACCGCGGCCGCGGGTCCTACGCATCTCCAGATGGCGATCAAGTAGATATGCCGGCGATGTACGCCGCGCCCGACGGTGGCGCCTTCTGGGTCGTCGACCGGGTCTTCCTTCGCCTCCGGTCACTGTCTTCATTTTCTCGGGCGAATCGGTGTCAGGAATTCGGCGAGTTCCCCTACGTCACGCATGGTATGCCAACTCGCAATGAGAAGCCGCACCCCAGTCAGAGTGGAGGACCACGATCTCGATCTCGACGGCGCCGGCGGGTAGTGTGGCTTCGACCACGTCTCCAGCCGAACATCCCAGGAGCGCGCGGGCGAGCGGAGCGTTGTAGGCGAGGCGATGCAGGTCGCGCTGCGTCTCGCCGTAGCCGACGATCTCCCAAGTCTGCCGCTGCTCGCTACCAGTGCGTACGTCGGTGACGGCACACGTCACGATGGAGCCGATAGCGGTACGGTTCGTCGGGCGAGGCACGGGCACCGGGTCGAGCAGCACTGCCGAGGCAAGGAGGCCTAGCAGACGGGCGATCTCGTGGTTGAGTGCCGCTTCCCGCTGCTGCAGATGGTTGAGGTACGGGTTGTCGTGCCAGCCGTCGCCAGACAGTTCAACGGCACGGGTGCGCTCGCCGCAGAGGTCGGCGTACTCCGACTGCACGCGGGCGAGCTCGTCGCGAAGGAAGCCGAGACCGCGGGGCGTGACGTGGATGGTATTCATCGCAAAACCTCGAGAGCAGGGGAGGAGAGAATCGGAAGGATGGTGGCGAGCGCGTCGGCGAGCACCTCGTCCGGGGGTCGTGTCGCATCGAGTTCATGCCAACGGATGGACGAGAGACCGAGCTCCGGCGCATATCGACGGAGGTCGTCGTAGGCGGCCGTCACGGTCGTCAGGCGCGTGACTGTCTCGTCGTAATGACCGTAGTCGCGGGGGCGCGCGGCGATACGCGCCCGCAACAACGCCACCGGCGCGTGCAGGTAGAGCACATGGTCGGGGAGACTGATTTCATGTTCGAGACGGCGGACGCGAGCGAGCGTGGCTCGACGGTGCCCGGCGCTCGCACCGTTCCACCGCGTCACATACGAGGTGAGGATCGAGCGGTCGCCCATCACCACCTCGCTACCCCGGGCGCGTCGAGCGTGGAAGTTGGAGCGCGCCGCGTAGAGGCGCTCGCGGAACGTATCCCAGTCCGACAGCACCCCAACCCGGGCGAGCGATTCGAGCGCGCCCTCTCCCGGGCGCGTCGGACACAGCGGCGTGAACGCGACGCCGCGATGCTTGAACTCGCGACACAGGCGCTCGTAGAGCGTGCTCTTGCCGCATCCCTTCGGACCTTCGAGGACGATGTAGGTCATCGCATGCCTTCTGCCGTCGCCTGACGGTCGAGATGTCCGAGTATCTGACAGAGCTGCGCCCCGACTTCGCCCACGGACAGACGAACTTCGCGGAGGCGAGGCTTCTCCACGTTCGTGAGCAGGCGGTTGTGATCCCGCGCTGGTGCTGCCGTCACCATCAGCGTCCCCGTGGGGCGGCCGTCCCAAACGATGCGGTGTAGCTGCGAATGGACCATGTGGTAGGCGTCGCCAGTGACGTAGGTCGTCCGTGAGATCTCGTGGACGCGGGCCTCCCCCACCGGAAACTCCAACGACTCCTCCCCGGCACGAACATACCGCCGCTCGCTGAGCACGATCCCCGCGGCGTCGGCCGCCGCGTCCTCGAAGAGCACGTTGGTCATGGCCCCGAAGAGCACCTTAGAAGCGAAGGACCAGCGGTGGTCGTGGATGTTCTCCTCGGCGGAGCCCGTGGCCACATGGAGGCGGAGCGCGCGGCCCCCGGAGCGCGCGAGCACGATCTTCGCGAAGCCGTTACCGTGGACGTAGGACGCCTCCGCCACCGCCTCCAGGCGGCCGGCATCGCCGCAGAGTCGATGAAGTTCGAGGCGCAACCGATCGACGGCGAACACCGCGAGGGGAGCACGCCAGGCCGCGGTGTCGGCACCCGCCGACAGGGCGCCGAGGAAGCGCGCGAACGGGTCCCGCGCCCGTTCCACCGAGGACCCCAGGGCCCGTGGAGGCATCGCATGCGTGCCGTCGAAGCACCGACGCGGGGGTGCGGAACTCGAAGCATGGGATGAGGACGGCAGACGCATGACGACGACTCCCTCGACAGGGCGCTCCGCAGGCCATCACGCCGCCCATCGGCGTGCAGCCACGGAGGATCCGAGTCGCCCATCGCAAAGCCGGTGCCATGCGACACCGCAGGCGTCGCGACCTCTCTTTTTCGTGGAATTGCCGTGATTCCGAGCGTCGAGCCGACCGTCGGACTCTCCATTCGGATCGGTCAGCTATCCATTCGGAGAGACCGTCCGCGGGAGCGGATTCGTTTCAGCGCGTCGTCGCAGTGTCCGTGGACCGCAGCACGTCGCGGAAGCGATTCCAGCGCTTTGCGAACGCGTTGCTCGGATTCTGCGCGTTCGCCTGCGCACCCGGAAGGAGGTTCTGGTCGGCGATCCAGCGCCACGCCTCGGCCTGGCTTGCGGTCCGTTCCCGGGCTTCGAGTAGGTGGCGCAGTTCCCAGCGTTCGATGTGGGAGAGGGTCCTCCAGGCTTCGGGCTTCACGCGCTCCTCGACGGCACGCCAGGCGGTGTCGTCGTCCGTTCGGCCCGACGGCGCGAGTGCCTCCCAGCGGCGCGAGAGTTCCTCAATCTCCGCCTCCACTTCATCGGCTCCGATGTACACCTCCCGAACCGCGGGCGCCGTCGGCGTGGCCCGCCGGGGAGGCGACTCGGTGCGGTTCGATCGCTCCGCCTCCTTCGCCCGAGCATACTCCGCGCGGGCCTTCGGCTCGGCGGGGCGGGCCCAGGCCGCGAGCATCAGGCGCTCGACGGATTGGAGCACATCCCGATGGTTCCATGGCCACGGAGTTGCTGGGGAGAACGCGAAGTCGAAGAGGCGTGACGACGCCTGGCCGTGCAGTACGAAGCGGGGTGCTTCGGCGGACTGTGGTGGGTAGTACTCCGCCAGTTCCTCGAGATGTCTTTGGTACAGCGCGGGGATGCGGTGGCGGGCCTCGGCGAGCGGGGGCAGTGCAAGCTGGTGCGTGGCGATGCGACCAAGCAGATCGAGACGGAACCGTCCCTCCTGGGCCATCGCCAGCAGGTCGCGGTTCGTGCCGAAGACGATGCGGAGATCGACTCGCGTAGGGTGGGCGCACCCTACGGCGGTGACCAAACGAGTGCGCGTGGGCGGGTCGATGTCGAGCGCGGTGAGCAGTTTCGACTGGAGTTCGAGGGGAAGTTCGCCGATCTCGTCGAGGAAGAGCGTGCCGCCATCAGCCTCGACAAAGCGGCCCTTCTTCGCGGTCGATGCGCCCGAGAACGCTCCCTTGGCGTGACCGAAGAGCTCGGACTCGATAAGCTCCCGGGGCGTGGCGGCGGCGTTGACGGACACGATGGCTCCGCGACGACCGAGGTGGGTGCGCCACCCTTCGTGCAGTCGCCGGGCGGTCTCCGTCTTGCCCGCCCCAGTCGGGCCGGTGAGGAGCACGTTCCACGTCGCCGGACCGTGCGCGAGGCGCCGGATCGCGGGCTCGACGCCGAAGACCGAGGGGCTCGCACTCCACATGCGTAGGGTCCCGTCCGCGGACTCCCAGATCACGGTTACGCGGGCACCTCGCGCGTCTAGGGCGTCGAGCAGGCAACTCCATTGCGCCGCGGTACCCGAGGCGATGGATACGAGGAATTCGACCTCGTGAAACTGCGACCCGAGCAGCGCGTACGCGAGGTGTTCGACGAAGGCCTCGATGCCCGCGCGGACACTGGCGCGACTCCGCGGTGAAGGCGGCGAACCCAACGCGATCTTCTGGGCCGACACATTGACGCGTGCGGGACGCCCATCCGCCAGGTCCTTGGCGAGGCGCTTCGCGTGCTGTTCGGCGATCTCCTCGCCCTTGGCGTACAACACGAAGATCTGCTTCACGGCGCCCGCAGCGGCGGCGACGCGGATGCCGATGCGTTCCGCTCCGCGCGCAGGGTCGTTGCGCTGCTTGCCAGCGAACAGGAGCAGCACGCGACGGATGGGCTCTTTGATCGCCTCGGACTTCATCGTTCCGACTGTACCTTGCTCTCCGATCGGAGAGGGGTGATGTTCCCTGCGCCCCCGGAGGAAAAATGAGAGCGTCCGTGTCAGAGACGAGCCGCTCGCGGGGTCGGTACGCCCAGGAGGCGATGAACCATGTCGACGAACGAATTGGCGAAGCGGTTGAGCGATCTCGTGACGAATGCGGTGGGCGGCGAGCACAGTGCGCGGGCCAAGGCAGCGGGCCCCGGGGCCGCCCTCGGGGCAACCGTGGGCTCGATGGTCGGCGGGCCCGTAGGGGCTGCGGTGGGGGCGGCGCTGGGCGGGGGCATCGCGGTGATCGCGACGGAGAAGTTCGGGCGGTGACAGCGGCGGCGGCCGGCGTATCCTGGGGTCAGCTCGGCCGCCGCATGTGTTCCGAATCATACGTGAGCCTACGAAACTTCGAACGATGCGCGTGGCTTCGCGGCCGTGCAGCAGCACGGGAGAGACCGCGAGAACTGCCGTGCCAGGAATGCAGGGGTACCGACACGAGCGGAGAGCGGTTGGATGCTCAACGACATGACCACGGGTTCCACGCCGCCGCATGGCCCGATGTTCGCGCCGCGCATCCAAGCAATCCTACGAGACAGTGGCGGGGCCGACCAGCACATCGCTGCAGTCGTCAACAGAGCACCTCAGCGATCCAAGAGACGAAGCCTGACAACGCTACGTGGCCAGTTCATGACACGAGTGTCCGGCACTGGATCGGCTACCTCCAGTGCGTCTTGTCGATCTCCGCTTCCGGGAAAACGGTGCGCTCGGTTCCGTCATGTGGTTCGATCACTCCGCGGACCGAGGTCTCGGCACACGACACGCGCGTCCGCAAGACCGGAGTCGGAGCGAACCAAGCGAACTCGGCGCCGCCGGATGTTCTGCGACGCGGCGGGCCCGGGATCGCCTGCGCGAGCCGTGTGCATCCTCGCTCCCTCCGCTGCTTCGTTCATTTGGAGCCCGAAGATGAGCCCTTCGTCCCCGGTTGGAAGTCCGACAGGAGGCAGCCTCGCGCGACACGCCCGACGTCGACCAACCATACGTCGGGACAACCATCTATCTAGGGGAGCCGATATCATGAGCATGCACGCGAGGCCTCTGTGATTAATAGGGAACCGTCCTGTGTGGATCATCCCGAACTGGCGCTGGCCCGTAGGCGGAAGGGCTGGTTCTGCCCCGGATGCGACGACGTAGTCTTGACGTACGCGGAGCAAGAGTCCGCCGAGTCGTCCCGTTCTGTTCCTTCGACCGCGCTTGTCTCGGCGGTCGCGGCGCTACCCTTCCCGGTAGCCTTTCCGCTCGTGCACGCGGGCGACGTGCAGTTGTCGGCGAGCGCGCGCGTCGATAACCTGATCGTCACGGCGTATCAAGCCATGCGCGTCGCAGCGCTGGTGCTCCTGGCTGACTACCTTTCGTGCGATACGCCTTGTGCTGATCTCGCTCCCGCAATCCGTGGTTTACGACTTCCGCACTGGAGCGAGTGGACCACGCTGGCGGCGAAGTTGGTGCAATTCTGGCGGTCCAAGCTCGCGACGAAGCCCTCCGGCGAGAGCCGCGCGCCGCAGTTGGTGAGCGGCTGGAGCCGGGTCGCTCGTGTGATGTCCGACGACCCCCCGGAGGCTGTGTGGTCACCGCTCCTGGACGGGCTATTGGGAATCAACCAGGGGCCCGCACTGAGTGCCAACGATGCGGTTCAGAAACTGCGAATCGATCGTGCGCATCGCCGGGCGACGCAGGTCGCCGATGCGGGCGACGACGAGGCCCTCGAGGCTCGATTCAGGCCCATCGTGGAAGAAGCGGTGCGCGAGCTCTTTCCGCAGGGAGCGCTCGAGCTGTGGAGTCGCACCGAGGAGAACGCACGGTGGCGACGGCTGGACGGGCCCCACCTCGATTGGGTCTTCCCCGAGGAGGGCTTCGACGCGAATTCGCACGGTCTCTCAATCGATGTCTGCGCGACGGCGGTGACGCGACGGGGCGCCATTGCACTCGACCCATTCTTTGCTCCGTCTACGCACGGTGAGCCGAGGCGCTCGGGCGAGACCGTAGTCGAACCCGTACTGCTCCTCGATGGTATTAGCGAGCGCAGCGTCACACTCCTTGGGGTGCTGACCCACGAAGATGCTCCGTCCCTCGTCGCGGTGGCGCACGCGCGCCTCGCTTCAAAGCACGTCGATATTGGACTCGCCTTTGAGGAAACGACTCCGTGGACCATCACTGGGTGGGCGAGGGTATCGACGCGTGAGTCCATCGACAGGCTCTTCGGGCGCACGTACTTTCCCAAGTTCTACATGGAGCGGGAGCGACTCGACGAGATTGTGGAGCGGCAACTTTCGACGCCCGGGACGGCGCTTTTGCTGATCGGAGATTCAGGATCGGGGAAGTCGTCGCTCCTGACCCGCCTTGCAGATCGTCGGAGCGTGGACGACGTACCCAACACATCCTTCTCGAGGCGCGAGAGTAAGGATGCGGCGCGCGGGCAACTCTCGACCGAACGATTCCTCCTCGACAGGGCGCAGGGCGACGTAGTGCTCTTCCTGTCTGGCGCAGCGGACTACGCGGGCGATCGTTCGTGGTCCGGGGCGCGCCTGCTGGTTGAGGCTGTGCTGAGAAAGGCTGGCGTTCGCCAAGGGGAATTTGCGTCGCTCCAGCGCTTCGCGTCCCAACTCGGGGATGGGACCCGACGCGACCAGTCGTCGGGACGTGTGGTCCTCCTCATCCTCGACGGCCTCAACGAGTCGGATCGCTACAGCGACTTGGTGACCGCGCTCGACGAGTTCCTACCATGTGTCGAGAAGCACCCGTGGCTCCGCCTCGTGGTGTCGATGCGCGCCGGCGCCTACGAGGCACTTGGCATGCGTCGCCGCGAGTTGCTTGAGGTGGGAGGGGTCTTCCGCAACGTTCGAAACTTCTCGCGGCATCTAGGCGAAAATAACGAGCTTCGACCGTACCTTAGGGTCCGACCGTTCCGATCCGAGCCCGAAGGGAGGCGGGCCTATGAGGCGAGGCAGGCTGCGAGCGACGGGCGTGCGTGCACCACGGTCTGGAATGAACTCTCGATGGAGCTGCGACAACTTCTGCTGACACCGATACACCTCCACCTTTTCCATGAAGTATTCGGCGGGCGCTCGGCTGCGCTTCGCGAGTTCGGCGAGGTCGCACTATTTGAGGCATATCTCGACCATCTCACCCGCGAGGTCCCCGGCCTGACCGGAATGCTCAGTGAGTTCGGGCAAATGATGTACGAGCATCGTCGTGCCTCACTCTCTCGCGACGAGGCCCACGACTGGGTCGCGGCCTGGCGACGTCGGCTTGGTTTCGCCGACGCGACAATGGTCACGCGCCTCGATCCGATCGAGGAACTCGTCGCGTCGAACGTCCTACTCACCCCGGTCGACCGCGATGTGCCGATTGCCGTCCGCGAAGACTCCTACGTGTTCGCGCACGAGCGGATGGCGGAACAAGTGCTCACCCGCGCCCTCTTGGCCCGCATTGCCCCGCGGCGTCTCCCGGATCGTGTAGAATTCGTCGAGTGGGCCTCGCGCGTCGAAGGAGGCGAGGGCGAGCGGGCGTTCGCCACGCTCCTTGAGGTGCTACGAGCCTTTGTGCGGCAACACGTCATCTCCGATTCGACTGGGGCGCTCAGCGGAATCGCTGACGTTCCCCATGCCGACACCCGACGCGCCCTGCTACTCGAGGCCTTCGTCGCGCTCCGTCAGGTCTGGGGGCCAGAGCTGCGCCCGACGTCCAAAGCCGAGCGCGTCCTCTCGACGCTGCTCGCATTGACCGATCGCGGAGTAGACCTCGCGGAGGACGTCTTATGGGCGACTAGCCACGCCAGCGATCATTTCGGCTGGCGCGGCGGGGCGCACGTAGCAGCCGGGCTGAACGAGGCACTACTCGAAATCCAACGCGCAATGGCGTTCCGCGTACCGTCGCAGATCGATATCAAGGTCGGCCTCGGGCGCGCGCTCGGCTCGCTCGCGATGTGGTACGAGCGTGATGGACAGCCGCGACGCGCCCTCGCCTATTATGAGGAGTCATTGGCAATTCGTGCGAGGGTGTGCGAGCTGTGCCCTGAAGCCATCGACGCCGCTCTCGATCTGGCGAGGGTCAGGGCACACTTTGGGGACTTCCTTTGGAGGCTCCACGACAGCCGGGGTGTTGGGTTGATTCGCGAGGCGGTGGCGTCCCTGCGATCGCTCGTGGGGGCGGAAATAGGTGGCTCGTTGATTCGGCAGCAACTCTACCGCGCCTTATCCCTACTCGCTGGGGTGGAGTACCCCGCGAGGCGAGCGGAGTGCGTGAAAGAGGCCCTCGCGGTGGCACGCCGCTGCTATAGCGACGCCTCCGACGAGCCGATGGCCCGCGTGATCCTCGCGAACGCGCTCTGGAATTACGGTCTGGCGTGCGTTCGCCCGCCGGAGCGAGAGGCCCTCCACCGCGAGGCTATCGAGCACCAGCGCGCAGTCGCGGACGCGGCACCAGATCGCTCGGACTATCGTGAAGCGCTCGACTCCTACGAGGCTGAGTTCGCGCGCGAGGCTGAGTTCGCGTGCGAGAAAACGGCAGTCCGGCCCAACGGCCGCAACGCTCAGTGCCCTTGTGGGAGCGGCAAGAAGGCCAAAAGGTGTTGCTATACGAACTAGCGTGGGACGCTGCAATACTCTGCTGGCGTGCTCGGGCGCCGCGGCCGGGCGAACGTCTTCGATGGTTCGGGAGCGACGATCAGCACCACGGCGACCG
Organism: uncultured delta proteobacterium; assembly: GCA_903860995.1. Taxonomy (GTDB): domain Bacteria; phylum Myxococcota_A; class Polyangia; order Polyangiales; genus SCUS01. Next base: position 9,163 of record CAIOSS010000347.1, read on the forward strand.
GCACCGCCCACGAGCGGGCCCGACCACGCCATCCCCCGCGCGCTCACGCTTCCTTCACACCGACCCCGAGGGGGGCGCCCTCATCATCGATCCACTTCCGCCGGTGGCGGGCATATTGCCCGGACATGCCCCTCGTGACGTACTCGGGAGCGCATCCCGAGAGTGACTTACTCCTTGTTGGTGCGTGGGCGAGCAGACGTACTTCAGGCAATCGGCGGCCTCGCCGTTCGTAGAGCACGAAGGGCCACAACGAGAGTATCTGGGAGCCACGATGCCACACCACTTCACCCGCACGCAGCGTCAAGTCTGGCGGCATCTCGTAGCGCCCTGGTTGGATTCCGTGGAGTCGCTGCACGCCGTCGGGGGTACCACCGACGAGGGTCCAGCCGACAGCCCAGGGGCCGACGCGTAGGACGTCGTGGAGCAGCGCCTCGATCGCGGCGAAGTCGTGCTCCTCACGGCGCAACGGGCCCGGCGCATGTTCGAGCCGTTCCAGCGCGTCGATGATGCTCAGGATTCGCTCCCCTGAATCCGCAGGCAGGAGATGCTCGGAAAGAGAGCAGGCACGCGCGTCACGCTCGGGCCTCGTGGTCCATGTATTCAGTGCGTTGAACAAGGCTCGCTTGCTCATCCTTGAAAGCCACTTCTGGTCGCCGCCTTGGAGGCGATGCGCAGAGCCGAAGGTTGGCCAGACGGCAAACCAGACGAGTCGAAGCAACGCGGCCGTGAGGAAATCGAGCGCAGCCACCGTGTCGATCGCGTCATTCCTGCCGCACTGGAGCCCTCGGACCGCCTGCGCGAGCGGCGTCGGAAGTGCTTGGAAGGCGATACCGGCGTGGTCGAGCGGCGTCGGCCAATGCGCTTGATACGATTCCCCCGCCGCGAGGGCAGCCCGGCCTTCGGGACTCCACGGAGCGTCGTGGAGGCGGCCAGCAAAGTTGGGCCGGACATACCGGCGAGCTGGCGAGCTCAGAGCCCAGTACCGCGCGACGTCAGGACCGAGCATTCCACGATAGAAGCAGGGGAGAACTGCTCCGTCTGGCGCATCCAACGCGAGCAGCATCCCGTGCAGGTCGAGCCGCCTCGTGCCATCGGCATCCAGCCGGATGGACCAGCGGTCCTCGTGCCGCTCGAACGGGAACTTCGTCAACGTGCGGCCCAGACCTTCGAGCCGCCGCACGATGTGTGATGCGATCGTCGCCACGGTGTCGCGAAGCGGTCCCCCGTCCACGTCGGAGCGGGCGTCGAGCCACCTGAACGGCTCGTGGAGCACGCGGTTCAGCGGCTCGGCGAACTCACGGCGGAGTGCGTTGGCATCATCCAGCGCACCAGACTCGGCGAGAGCAAGCCCGAAGGGGTGCACATCCCCGGAGGTGGGCTCTGACAGTGACGCGGCTGCGACACAGAGGTCACCGAGGTTCGGGCGAAGGGCGAAATCGTCCGGCTTCTGGAGTGCTCTTCGCGCACAGCCATCGACGATCGCGCACGCCGCCAGGAGGTGGAGGAACGTCTCCACCACGGCTTGCAGCCAGAGCAGGCGGTCGAGCCATGTGCGGCATCCAAGCAGACGCTCCGCGAACGGCGCGAACGGCCCGTCGGCGCGGACACACATCCACCCCACCGCGACGAGGCGCGCGGAGGGCTCCGGACTGCCAGCCAGATGCCTCCAGAGCTGCGTCGTGGTGCCCGGATCGTGGTCGAAGCACCGGCGGAGGACCTCCAGCGAGTTCCGGATGGCGTTGGCGTCGGGCCGAACGGCGACATCGAGCAGCGCCGCTGCCGCGTCGTCGGCGTGCTCCATTCGAGCGACGTTTCCTGCAACGAGATGAAAAGCTCTGAGGTGGCGCAGCTCCGGCTCGACCGAAGCAATGGTCGCGAGGACGCGGTGCGCGGCGGCGATACGTCCGGCGTCCTCGGGTGGAGCGCGGGAAGGAGACCACCGCCCATCG
>CAIOSS010000348.1 GCA_903860995.1 uncultured delta proteobacterium
CCCGCCATGTGCGGCGACGGCATGTGCAACGGCGGCGAGACCTGCACGTCGTGCCGCGCCGACTGCGGCGACTGCCCGGTCAACTGCGCGGCCGTCGGGACCTGCGGCGCCTGCACCTCCAACCCCGGCTGCGGCTGGTGCACCTTCGACGGCGCCTGCCAGCCGGGCACCAACAGCGGCCCGACGGGCACGTCGAGCTGCGCGGCCTTCGGCGGCTGGCGACGCACGGTCGCGTCGTGCACCGCGGACGCCGGGGTGCGCGACGTGGGCGTGCCCGACACCGGCGCGCCCGACGCCGGCACCACGCTCAGCATCACCCGCACCTGCGGCGCCTTCGACGACGCCGAAGGGACCAACACCGAGTGCGGCTGGGTCCTGGCCCAGTCGTTCACCTGCTCGCCGGGATCGATGGTGACCCTGGGCTGCACCGGCGGCGCGGCGACCGACGGCGGATCGTGCATCGCGCGCCTGGGCTCGTGCTCGGGTGACCCGATGATGCGGGTGTGCCCGGGCTCGGGGACGCAGTGCTCCCAGGGAGGTCGCGTGCCCACGATCACCACGACCGGCTACAACGAAGACGACGCCTGCGGCACCTGTCCGGTCGGCCGCTTTGCCTGCCCGAGCTCCGGCTCGCTCACCGTCTATCAACGCCGCTACTACCTCGACCGCGCCGCCACCTGCGTCATCGCCCGGGGCTGAGCCGGCCCCGCGATCCTCGCGCGGCGCCGGGGCGTCACCCCTCCGCGGCCACAGGGTCCGGCGCCGTGGTCGAGCGCCGCTCCACCGCGGGGAAGAAGGGCCCCGTGAGCGCCGCGAGCACGCCCAGCGCCGCGACCACCCCGAACACCGTCACCATCGCGCCCGCGAGATGCACGCCCGCCGCCTGGAGCACCCGCGGGTCGACGCCCGCGCCGTGCTCGGGACCGAGCATCTCCCGCAGCAGCGACTCGGGCACGTCACCCGCCACCCGCCGCGCGAGCAGCGCGCCGAGGGCGCCCACCGCCACCGCGCCGCCGATGGTGCGGAAGAACATCGTGCTCGCCGTCGCGACGCCGCGCATCGCGAAGCCCGCCCGCTCCTGCACCATCACGATGAGCGCGGTGTTGGCGAAGCCCATGCCCGCCCCGAAGAGCAGCATCACGGCGCGCATCGAGGAGGTCCCGGCGCCCGCGGCGAGGAGGCGCCAGAGCGCGAAGGTCGCCACCCCGACCGCGACCAGGCCCGTGCGCACCAGCACCCGGTAGCTGGTGCGCGCGAGCAGCCGCCCCGCGACGGCGCTCGCCACCGGCCACCCGATGAGCATCGGCGCGACGACCGTGCCGGCGGCCGTGGGCGTCCCCCGGAGCACCGCCTGGACGTGCAGCGGGAGGTACGTGAGCGAGGCCATCATCACGCTCCCCATGAGCGCCCCCGCGACGCTCGCCGTGGCGATCACCGGGTCACGGAAGAGCGTGAGCGGGATCATGGGCTCGCCGGCCCGTCGCTCGACCGCGAGGAAGGCCGCGAGGCCGAGCGCGGCCAGCGGGAGGGTGAGCGCGGGGGAGCGCCCGCCGACGCCCGCGAGGAGCGCGAGCACCGTGACCGTGAGCAGCGCGGCCCCCGCGACGTCGAGGGGCTTGGGCGCCGTGGTGCGCGCGGGGTCGCGGTGGAAGGCCACGAGCAGCGCCGCCGAGAGCACGCCGAAGGGGACGTTGACGAAGAACACCCAGCGCCACCCGAGGGCGTGAACGATGAGCCCGCCGAGAAGGGGACCGGAGACGGCCGCGAGGCCCCAGACGGCGCCGAAGATGCCCTGCATCCGGCCGCGCTCCTCGATGGTGAAGAGGTCGCCGATGATCGTGAGGGCCACGGGCTGTAGCGCCCCCGCCCCGGCCCCCTGGATGCCGCGGAAGGCGATGAGGGCCACCATGCCCCCGGCCGCGCCGGAGAGCACCGACCCGAGGAGGAAGAGGGCCATCCCGGCGAGCATCACCGGGCGGCGCCCGCGGAGGTCGGCGAGCTTGCCCCAGAGGGGAATGGTGACCGTGCTGGCGAGCATGTAGATCGCCGTCACCCAGCCGTAGAGCTCGATGCCGTGGAGGTCGGCGACCACCGTGGGCATCGCCGTCGCGACCACCGTCGCCTCCATCGCCGACATGAACATCGACAGAACGATGGCCGCGACGACCGGCGCGCGGCGGACGGTCATCCGCGCCCCGCGGCGAGATCCTCCGCACGATCCTGCGCCGCGAAGGCCGCCAGCTGCTGCTCGATCTGCTCCCACTCGGTCATGAGGCCTTCGATGCTCTTCGCGAGCGCCTCGTCCTCCGAGTGCAGCTTCGCGAGCTGCTCCCGCGTCGCCGTCGCGTAGAACCCGTCGCCGGCGTAGAGGTCCGCGATGGCCTTGCGCCGCGCCTCCGCCGTCGCGATGCCCGCGAGGGCCTTGTCGCGCCGCTGCGGAAGGTCCTTCACCCGGTTGCGGCGCTTCTTCTGCTCCTCCCAGGAGAGCGCCGTCACCGTGGGGCTCGCGCCCGGGGCGACGTCCTTCTGCACCTTCTTCGCCTTGAGCACGACAGCGTCGGCGTCGAGGTGGTCGTCGCCGCAGCGCGCGAGGTACTCGGGATAGGTGCCCGGGAAGTCCCGCGGGCCCTCCGGGGTCACCTCCAGGATGCGCGTCGCCAGGGCCGAGACGAACCACCGGTCGTGCGACACGAAGATCACCGTGCCCTCGAAGGCCCGGAGGCCCTCGACCAGCGCGGCGATGCTCTCCAGGTCGAGGTGGTTGGTGGGCTCGTCGAGCACCAGCACGTTGGGCTTCTCGACCATCAGCCGGCAGAAGATCAGCCGCGCGGCCTCGCCGCCGGAGAGCGTCGACACCCGCTTCTGCGCGTCATCGCCGGAGAAGAGCATGCGACCGAGCTGGCCGCGCACGTAGGTCTGCGACTCCGTCGGGGACGCCGCCTCGATGAACCTCAAGGGCGTGGTGTTCTCGTCGACGAGCAGGTCGCGGTGGTCCTGCGCGAAGTACCCCGGGCGCACCTCGTGGCCCCACTCCGCGCGGCCCACGTCGGGGTCGAGGCGCCCCATGGCGATCTTGAGCAGGGTGGACTTGCCGAGCCCGTTGGGGCCGATGATGGCGAGGCGCTCGCCACGGCGCACGGCCACCGAGACGTTCTTGAGCACCTGCTTGTCGCCGTAGGACTTCGACAGCCCCACCACCGTGAGCACGTCCTTGCCGCTGGGCCGCGCGGGCACGAAGCGGAACACCGGCGCCTGCCGCGAGCTCTCGGCGATCTCGATCACCTCGATCTTCTCGATCTGCTTGAGCCGGCTCTGGGCCTGCTTGGCCTTGGTGGCCTTGGCGCCGAAGCGGTCGACGAAGGCCCGCTTCTCCGCGATGATCTTCTCCTGGCGCTCCTTCTGGGCCTCCATGCGCTCGCGCACGAGGCGCTTCTCCACCTCGAAGGCGGAGTAGTTGCCCGTGTAGATGGTGATGGTGCCGTAGTCGACGTCGAGGATGTGCGTCGCCACGTTGTCGAGGAAGCGCTGGTCGTGCGAGATCACCAGCGCGCAGCCCTTGTAGACCGCGAGGAACTTCTCCAGCCACCGGATCGAGAGGATGTCGAGGTGGTTGGTGGGCTCGTCGAGCAGCAGGGCGTCCGGGCCGCCGAGCAGCACC
>CAIOSS010000349.1 GCA_903860995.1 uncultured delta proteobacterium
GCGCCCGCGACGGCGGCGACCACCGCGCCCGCGCCGAGCGCGAGCGCGAGCGCCGAGGCCGAGGCGGAGCTGCGCCCCGTGACCGTCGAAGAGCTCGCGGGCTACATCGCGCGCAACGAGGTGGCGGTCATCGACAACAACGGGCAGGAGCGCTACGCCCGCGGTCACATCCCCGGCGCCCGCTGGGTGGGGCACGACCGGGTGACCGCGGAGGTGCTACCGGCCGACCGCGCGGCGCGCGTGGTGTTCTATTGCCACAACGAGCAGTGCACGGCCTGCCACACCGCGGCCCGCCAGGCGATCGGCCTGGGATACACCAACGTGTACATCCTCCCCGCGGGCATCGTCGGGTGGAGCGCCGCCGGCAACGCCGTCGTGGCGGGCACCAACCCCACCTGAGCCCGCGGGCCTGAGCGTCACCGCGCTCACGGGGACGTGATAGCGTCCCACCCCGCCATGGCCACATCCACCCCTTCCGTCTCGATGGAAATGAGCGCGTCGGCCCACAGCACGGCCGACACCTCAACTGCACACCTCGACGAGCTGCTCACGGGGCTCCGCGCGAAGGCGCTGGAGTTCGCGCGGCTCTCGGTGAGCGCCCGCGCCGCGCTGCTGCGGGCGTGCCTGCCCAGCATCCGGGCGCAGGCGCGACCCTGGGTGGAGGCGGCCTTCGCGGCCAAGGCCCTCGACCCCAAGCTCCCGCAGTCGTCCGAGGAGTGGCTCGCCGGCCCGATGGCCACGATGCGCAACACCCGGCTGCTGGCGGAGAACCTCGAGCGCCTCGCCACGACGGGCAACCCGGGCCCCGACGACGCGAAGATCCGCCTCGACGAGCGCGGGCGCGCGGTGGTCGAGGTGTTTCCCAACACCCTTATCGACAACCTGCTGTACGGGGGCTTCACGGCGACGGTGCGCATGAAGCCGGGCATGACCCCGGCCGAGGTGCGCAAGGCGCAGGGGGCGTTCTACAAGCAGTCCGAGCCCAAGGGGGGCGTGTCGCTGGTGCTCGGCGCCGGCAACGTGGCGTCGATTCCGCCGATGGACGCGCTCTACAAGATGTTCGTCGACGGCAACGTGTGTCTGGTGAAGCTCAATCCCGTCAACGAGTACCTGGAGGAGTTTCTCGACAAGGCCTTCGCGCCGCTGGTCGAGAAGGGATACCTCCAGTTCGTGAAGGGCGGCACCGCGGTGGGCACCTACCTGGTCAACCACCCGGAGGTCGACGACGTGCACATCACGGGCAGCGACCGCACCCACGACCTGATCGTGTGGGGCCCCGCCGGCCCCGAGCGCGAGCGCCGGATGAGGGAAGACGACCCGGTGCTGAAGAAGGCCATCACCTCCGAACTGGGGTGCGTGACGCCGGTGATGATCACCCCGGGGCCGTACTCCGACTCCGAGCTGGCGTTCATCGCGCAGAACATCGCGACCATGATGGTCAACAACGCGTCCTGCAACTGCAACGCGGGCAAGATGATGATCACCGCGAAGGGGTGGGCCGGGCGCGAGAAGCTCCTCGGGCTCATCAAGTCCGAGCTCGCCACGCAGAAGCCGCGCAAGGCCTACTACCCGGGCGCCTTCGAGCGCTACGCGGCCCTCGCGGGTGACCGCCCCGAGGCGGTGAAGCTCGGCGACGCGAAGGAGGGCGAGCTCCCCTGGACGCTGATGTTCGGGCTCGACAGCGCCAACCGCGACGAAGACCTGTTCATCACCGAGCCCTTCTGCCCGATCCTGAGCGAGACCAGCCTGGAGGCCGCCGACGCGGTGGCCTTCCTCAAGGCGGCGACGGCGTTCTGCAACGACCGGCTGTGGGGCACGCTGAGCGCCGTGCTGCTCATCCACCCGAAGACCGAGCGCGAGCCCGGCGTCGCCGGGGCCCTCTACGAGGCCATCGACACGCTCCGCTACGGCGCGGTCGGCATCAACCAATGGACCGGGCTCGTCTACGGGCTCGTCACCCCCCCGTGGGGCGCGCACCCCTCGTCGACCCTGAAGAACGTCCAGGGCGGCCTCGGCTGGGTGCACAACACCTTCATGCTGGAGGGCATCGAGAAGGTGGTGCTGCGCGGGCCGCTGACGGTGTTCCCGAAGCCCCCGTGGTTCGTGACCTCGAAGACCGCGCACGAGCTCGGCCCCCGCCTCGTGGAGATGGAGTACGAGCCCAGCGTGCTGAAGGTCCCGGGCATCGCGATCACCGCCCTGCGCGGCTGACGGGAGACGCTCCACCGCCATGACACGACGCGCCCTCTGCATCGGGATCAACCGCTTCCGCGACCGCGACGCGCCGCCGCTCAACGGCTGCGTCAACGACGCCCGCAACGTCGCCGAGCTGCTGCACGGCGCCTACGGCTTCGGCAGCGGGGACATCCGCGTGCTGCTCGACGCGCAGGCCACCCGGGCGGCCTTCCTGGAGGGCCTCGACTGGCTGCTGGGAGGCGCGCGCGCGGGCGACCAGCTGGTGCTCTTCACGAGCTCGCACGGCAGCCACATCCCCGACGTGAGCGGCGACGAGGACGACCAGGAGGACGAGGTGCTCATCGCCCACGACCACGACTGGGAGCGC
>CAIOSS010000350.1 GCA_903860995.1 uncultured delta proteobacterium
CCGCCTCCCCTCCCCCGCTGAATCTCTCCCCTCACAAGCCCTCCCTCCCCGATGCCCGATCGTGCCCGCGAACGTGCGCTCGTCCCGCTGCTCGCGCTCGCCCTCGCGCTGCGACTCCCGTGGCTCAACGCCCTGCCCAACCCCTGCGGCGACGAGGGCAACTGGCCCCTCCTCGGGCTGTCGCTCTCGCGCGGCGTCGCGGCCTCGCTCCCTCCCGACGCGGGCTTCGTCCCGGGCACCTTCGCGTGGCTCATCGCGGGATCGTTCCAGCTCTTCGGCCCCTCCTTCATGGCCGCGCGCCTCGTCCCCGTCGTGGGCCTGCTCGCGGCCGTCACCCTCGCCGCCACGCGCCTCCGCCGCGCCCCCGCCCTCGCCCTCTCGGCCGTGCTCCTGCTGCACCCCTGGTCGGTCGCGTGGTCGCGCACCGCCAGCGTCCCCTACGCGCTCTCCCTCGGCCTCGCCGCGCTCGGGCCCCTCGCCTGGTGGTCGGCCCTGCGCGCCCGCTCCCCGCTCGCCCTCGTCGTCGCCGCGCAGTGCCTCGGGCTGGGCTTCCACTTCTCTCCCCTCGCCGCCCTCCCCGCCCTCGCCTGCGCCCTCTGGACCGCCCTGCCCCCCCAGCGCGACGCCCTCCGCCTCCCGGCCCTCTGGGCCGCCGTCGCGGGCGGCGCGCTGCACCTCGTCCCCCTCGTGCGCGGCGTGCTCGCGATGCCTCCCTCCATCGCTTCCCCCGCGGTCGGTCACGGGCGCGCCCTCGACGCCGCGCGGATGATGCTCGGCGACCTGAGCGGCGCCGCCACGCTGCGCCACTTCGCCGGCGTCACCCCCCGCATCGAGCTCCTCGCCGCCGCCGTCCTCGGGCTCATCGCCCTCCTGAGCGCGCGGCCCGCCTGGCGCGACCCCCTCGGGCGCTTCGCGGCGCTCGGCCTCGCGGTCGCCGCCGTCGGGCTCCCGCTCATGCTCGCCCCCGCGCGCGCCTGGTCGATGCCCACCATCGACGCCGACCGCTACGGCTTCGTGCTCCTCGCGCCGTGGGCCCTCTGGTGCGCCGCGTGGGCGCGCTCGCAGCCGGTGCGCGCGACCCTGCTCCCCGGCGCCCTGGCGCTCGCGGTCACCGCCGCGCTGGCGGCGCACTTCGTCCGCGGCGGCGGCCCCGACCTCGGGCTGCGCGTGGCCGACGGGGGCGGTCGCTACCGCGGCTGGCAGGCGCCCCGGGAGCGCATCGCCTTACCCGCACTGGTAAGATCGGCGGTGCTCGCGGACGCCGACGGGTCGCCCGCGGTGGTGACCTGGGACGACTATGCGTTCCACCCGATCCGCTTCGTGAACGCTGCGTCGGGCGACGCGCGGGTGCGCCACGCCTGGGTGGGCGCCGAGCTCCCGGAGGGGCGGCGGGTGTACCGCGTGACGAGCGGCAGCACGGCGCTCCCCCGGTGGCGCGCGGTGCGGCGCTGGTCGATGCCCGACGGCACTGCCCTGGCGACACTCTGGAGCGAGCTGTAGCCCCGCGACATCGACTCCGCCCGGCGGCCGATGGCGAGGCACGCCGCCCCCGCCGATACCCACGCCCGGGACCACCGCGGTGGACGTCCGTCGCGACCGGAGCCCGATCGATGCCGCGCGCGACGCGGGCACCTTCGACGCCCCGCAAGAGTTCTGACGAGTTGAGCTGGGCACCCGCCCACGCCCGCAATCACCGGCCTCGTCCTCCGAGGGGAGCACCCGCCCTGAGCCTGCGACGAGGTACCAGGATATCAAGCGCGGCGGCGAGGAGGAGGGGCGGCGAGGAGACCCTACTTCCCCGTCCAGACGGGCCTTCGCTTCTGGAGGAATGCGCTGACGCCCTCGCGCGCGTCGTCGGTGACGAGCAGCTCGGCGAGCGCGTCGCGCAGCATCGGGAGCGAGCGCTCCATCGCCATGTCGCCCTGCCGCGCCCAGGCCCGGAGGCCGTGGGCCATCGCGGTGGGCGAGCG
>CAIOSS010000351.1 GCA_903860995.1 uncultured delta proteobacterium
AGGGCTCGGTGACGACCCCCTGGAGGGCGAGGCTCACCGCTGGCAGCCGCGGCCCGCGGAGCTCACCCTCATGGACGCGTACTGCGTGCACCGCGGCGTCGAGGCCGAGGCCCCCACCGAGCGCACCTGGCTGCGCCTCTCCTTCGAGGAGCGGCGCCGGGTGTTCGACCGGCTTGGCAACGCGCACAACCCGCTCTTCGAGTACGCCTGGGAGATGGTCGAGCGCGACATCGAGCAGCTCCACCTGGTGGCGTTTCGCGAGGGCGGCGACCCCTCGCTGCGGGTGTTTCCGTGGCAGGACACCGACGGTCGACCGCTGCCGCCGGGGGCGCCCAAGACGCGGCCGAGGCTGCGGCCGCGGTAGCGCGTCACCCGGTCGAGCGGGCCGCGGCGGGGTCGTCGCTGGCGTACACGAGCGCGAAGGCCGCGAAGGCCACCCAGAGGGCCGCGAGGTGCGCGAGCATCCCCGCGCCGCCGAAGCGCTCGAAGAGCACGCTCGACAGGGGCGGTCCCAGCAGCATGCCCGCCGCGTAGAAGGCGTTGTAGATGGCGTTGGAGCGGCTGTAGTTCCAGGGCTCGGTGACGACCCCCTGGAGGGCGAGGCTCACCGGCGAGATGGACGCCAGCGTCGCGCCCGCGACGAACACCGCGGCGGCCATGAAGCCGAAGCGGTCGAGCAGGATGAACGAGGCCGTGGTGAGCGCGCCGACCACCGCGAGCGCGCGCATCACCTTGAGGTGCCCCACGCGGTCGGCCACGCGGCCCGCGACGTTGGAGAAGAGCAGCATGCCCGCCGCGAAGAAGGCCGGCACGAGGATGGTCTGCTCTCGCGCGATGCCCTTCGACTCGATGAGAAACAGCGGGAGGAACAGTACCACCGAGGCCTGGAAGTACCCGTACGCGAAGGTGCCGAAGCACGAGGTCTTGATGCGCCAGAGCAGGGTCCACGCGCTCACCGGGGGGCCGTCGGCGACGGCGTCGTGGCCGTGGGTCTCGGGCACGTCGGTGTCGAGCTGCGCGAGCACGAGGGCGGCCGCCGAGAGCGCGAGCGCCCCGGAGGCCATGAAGGCCGTGGAGGTGGGCGCGACGGTGACGATCCAGCGGGCGACGAGCGGCCCGACGACGTACCCGATGGCGACGGCGACCGCGTAGAGGCTGGTGACGTAGGCCTTGTGGTCGGCGCGGGCGCGGGACAGCAGGATGGTCTCGCTGCTCACCCACACGCCGACGGAGAAGGCGCCGTCGAGGGAGCGCGCGGCGGCGATGGCGCCGTAGGTGTCGAGGTGCGGGAAGAGCGACACGCACGCGGCGTAGCCGAGGAGCGAGGCGGCCAGCACGGCGCGCGCGGAGAAGCGCCGGATGAGCGCCCCCATCGGCAGCGAGAGCGCGACGATGCCGAGCGCGAACCACGCCGCGAGGGTGCCGATGTCGTGCTTGGTGAAGTGGCGCGCGTCGAGGTGCAGCGACGTGAGCGCGATGGAGACGCCGTAGCCCGCGCCGAGCAGGAGCGTGGCGCCGAAGATGACGAGGATGTTGCGGTCGCCGATGCGATGGAGCACTGGGGCCGAAGGTACCGGGGGCGACGGGCGGTGGGGGCGACGAATCGGCGCCGGTCAGACCATCGGCGGGCACTTCGCGAGGAAGCCCTCGCCGGCGCCCTTGGAGAGCACCATCAGCGGGCCCTCGCGCCAGACCGTCCAGTCGGGCCGCGGCTCGGCGGTGCGATAGAAGGACGAAGGGGCGTGGTCGGCCGGAGGTTGCGCGGTGTTCACGACCACCATCGGTACGCCCGGTGGGGCCGTCGCCGCAAGCGGCCCCCCGTGCGTCAGCCCCCCTGCGCGACCCAGCTCGCCAGCTCGCCCACGATCACCCGCGGCGCGCGCCGCAGGGCCGCCACGTCCGACGAGCCGGTGAGCAGCATCACCGCGCGCAGCTCGCGCTCCACGCCATCCAGATAGGCCTCCGCCCCCGCGCGGCCCCCCTCCCGGTGGGCCTTCAGCACCGGCCGCGCGATGCCCGCCACCGTCGCGCCCAGCGCGATCGCCCGCGCCGCGTCGCCGCCGGTGAACACCCCCCCGGTGGCGATGATCGTCTCGAAGCCCGCCGCCGCCGTGATGGCCACGCTCGCGGCCGTCGGCACGCCCCAGTCCCAGAGCGCCTCGCCCAGCGCGCGCGCCCCGCCCTCCGCGCGCAGCGTCTCGACGCCCACCCACGAGGTGCCGCCCGCGCCGCTCACGTCGACGTGCTTCACGCCCGCCGCGCGGAGCTTCCTCGCCGCCGCCGCGCCGATGCCGTTGCCCGTCTCCTTGGCCACCACCGGCACGTCGAAGTCGGCCGCCATCTCGCGGAAGAACTCCACCCCCCCGCGGAAGTCCCGGTCGCCGCCCGGCTGCACGAGCTCCATCGCGGGGTTGAGGTGCACGCAGAGCGCGTCGGCCCCCACGTCGCGCACGAGGCCGCGCAGCACGTCGCGGCCCATCTGCCGCCCCTGCACCATGCCCACGTTGCCCAGCACCAGGGTGGTGGGCGCCACCTCGCGCACGGCGTAGGTCCACGCCACCTCGCCCTTGCGCTGCATCGCGCGCTGGCTGCCGAGCCCGAAGCCGTACCCGCGCGCCTCGGCGATGGCCGCCAGGTCGCGGTTGATCGCCGCCGCCTCCGCGGTGCCGCCCGTCATCGCGGCGATGAGGAGCGGGAAGCGCAGGGTCTTGCCCAGCACGGTCACCCGCGTGTCGAGCGCGTCGGCGTCGAGGTCGGGCAGCGAGTCGTGCACGAGGCGCACGCACGACAGCAGCGTGGTGGCCTCGCGGAAGCCCACGTCGCCGGTAGCGCAGAGGTCGATGTGGTCGTGCTTGCGCTGGCTGATGTCGGTGCTCATGACGGTGTCGCTGGCTCCAGTGGTTGGTAGGGGGGTGACGGGTTAGCGGTGAACGTCGGGCGCGTCCAGGGCAACAAGACCCCAACGCACCGACGCGCTGGCCCCCGTCGCGTCTCGAGCCTTCGGCCCGATCGAAGGAGCAGTGGCATCGCCGTGGATGTGACCTTGTTGAAGTTCGATGCGGTCCGCAGCGCGCTCGCCCTGGCTGCGTTTGGAGTCACCGGGTGCCTCGCGTGGTTCCAGGGCGACGTCGACGCCGTCGCGATGACCCCCGACGCCGGCGCCGTCGACGCGGTCATCGAGCGGCCCGCCCCCCGCGACGCGGGTGTCGCACCCATCGACGCCACCAGCGATCGCCCGGCGAGCCCCGCCGACGGCGCCCTCGCCGCGCCCGGCGAGCCCGCCACGCGCGAGCCCTCCCTGGTGTGCGCGCAGTGGCGGGCGCTCACCGACGACCTCCCCGGCTTCGGCCGCTGGAGCGCCGGTGCGACGCCGTGCGACCCGGGCTCGCTCCCGGCGGCCACCCGCGCGGGGGCGGTGCGGTACACCAACGCCTTCCGCTGGCTGGCGGGCCTCGCCCCGGTGCGCGACGACGACGCCCAGAGCGCCGCCGCGCAGGCGTGCGCGGTGCTCATCGAGCGCAACGGTCAGCTCCACCACACGCCCCCGATGAGCTGGACCTGCTGGTCGCAGCTCGGGTACCAGGGCACGTCGAGCAGCAACATCACCGGCCTCCGCGGGTTTCCGATGACCGTGCGCGACGCCGTCGGGGGATGGATCGACGACAGCCGCGACCTCAGCCGCACCCTCGGCCACCGGCGCTGGATGTTGTTCCCCCCGCTCAGCGGCAGTATCGCGGCCCCTCGGAGAGCGGCGCCGCGAGGGCTCGGTAGTCGTTGTTGAGCTGACCGCCGCGGCGGTCGCCGGTGAAGCGGTAGTAGTACGCGCCGGACGCAGGGACCCCGGCGGCGTCGTAGGCCTGCGCGTCGGTGTCGGTGTTGCCGAAGCCGTACTCCACCGGGCGCCCGAGGCGCGACCGCAGGATGAGCAGCTCGTCGCGCTTGAAGGTGAAGGCCGGCGCCCCGGTGGCCCCGGTGAGGTTGAGCATCGTGTGCACGAGCCCGGAGGGGAGGGCGCGCTCGCGGGTCCACTGGTGCGTGCGGGCGGTGAGCCACTCGGGCCGCGCGGTGAGGTAGAAGATGATGAACCCGCGACGCGCGAGCGCCCAGAGGGCCTCCGGCGAGCCCGCGTTGACGGCGGGCGAGGCGCCGCCGAAGACGGTGATCCACTCGGCGGTCTCGCTCTCGGTGAGCGTGCCGTCGACGTCGGTGACGGCGACGTGGGCGCCGGGGGACAGCACCTCGATGTACTGGTCGGCGACGGTGCGGTCGCCGCGCACGACGTAGCGGAGGCGATGGCGGCCGACGCCGAGGCGCGCGCTCTCGGGGATGGGGAAGTACACGATGCCGCCGTTGTCGACGACGCCCTCGACGGTGGCGTGGGCGCCGTCGCGGGTGGTGCGCGCCTCGCCGAGCCGCTCCCACGTGCGGCAGCCGCGGAGCAGGAAGATTTCGACGTCCTCGTCCGTGAGGTCGTCGTCGGCGGGCCCGTAGGCGAAGCGCGCGATGCCCCACTGGGCGTCGGCCGGGCGCAGGAAGAGGTCGCGACCGCGGTGACGCGCGGACCCGAGCGCGACGGTGACGCGCGTCGTGAGGTGCCGCCACGAGGTCATCGCCGAGGGCGACGGCGCCGCGGCGTCGCAGCTCGGCGGCTCGTCGCACAAGGCCGCTCCGTCGGGCGCGACCGGCACGTCCTCGACCGCGACGGGAACGTCCTCGACCGCGACGGGCGCATCCACCGCCGTGACGGGAACGTCCGCGACGAGCGCATCCACCGCCGTGACGAGAACGTCCGCGACGCCGGCGTCCTGGTTGAGGTCTGGGATCTCGGGCAGGCGGAAGGTGTCGGTGGCAGCGTCGCGCGTCGCCCCGGGGTTGGCCTGATCGGCGCCCCCGCTGCACGCCGAGAGGGTCAACGAGAGGAGCGCCCAGGGTTTCAGGGAGGCCATCGTGCGCGCGAATGTGACACGAGGGGCACGCGCACGAAACCGCCGCGACGACGGCGCGTCAGCGCTGGTCGATGCCGATGTAGTTGCGCTCGGTGGCGCCGGTGTAGATCTGGCGCGGGCGGCCGATGGGGGTCTTGAGGGCGTTCATCTCGCGCCAGTGCGCGGTCCAGCCCGGGAGGCGGCCGAGGGCGAACATCACCGTGAACATGTTCGTCGGGATCTTCAGCGCGCGGTAGATGATGCCCGAGTAGAAGTCGACGTTGGGGTAGAGCTTGCGCGAGACGAAGTAGTCGTCCTTGAGCGCGGTCTCCTCCAGGCGGTGCGCGAGGTCCAGCAGCGGGTCGTCGATGCCGAGCTTCGCGAGCACCTTGTCGCAGGCGACCTTGATGATCTTCGCGCGCGGGTCGAAGTTCTTGTAGACGCGGTGGCCGAAGCCCATGAGCAGGAACCCGGAGTTCTTGTCCTTGGCCTTGTCGATGTACTTCTGGAGGTTGTGCCCGTCGTTGTGGATCATCTCCAGCATCTCGAGCACCTCCTGGTTGGCGCCGCCGTGGCGCGGGCCCCAGAGCGCCGAGATGCCCGCGTTGACCGACGTGAACAGGTTGGCCTTCGAGCTGCCGACGATGCGCACCGTCGACGTCGAGCAGTTCTGCTCGTGGTCGGCGTGGAGGATGAGCAGCAGGTCGAGGATGGCGCGGATGTCGTCGTCGACGGCGTACTGCTCGGAGGGCACGCCGAAGAGGGTCTTCAGGAAGTTGGCGGTGTAGCCCAGCGAGGCGTCGGGGTAGACGAAGGGCTGGTTCTTCGCGTGCTTGTAGCCCCAGGCGGCGAGCACCGGGAGCTGCGCGAGGATGCGGTACGTGGCGAGCTCGACCTGCGCGGGCACGTTGGGGTCGTTGGCGTCCTCGTGGAAGGCCGAGAGCGCGTTGACCGCCGAGCCCAGCATCGCCATCGGGTGCGACGTGCGCGGGAAGGCCCGGTACAGGTGCTTGAGGTCTTCGGGCACCAGCGACTGCGCCGCGATGTTCGCCTGGAAGGTCGCCAGCTGCGACGCCGAGGGCAGATCACCGTAGAGCAGGAGGTACGCGACCTCGATGAAGGTCGACTTCTCCGCGAGCTGCTCGATGGGATACCCGCGGTACCGGAGGATGCCCTTCTCACCGTCGAGGAAGGTGATCGCGCTCGTGGTGGAGGCCGTGTTCATGAAGCCCGGATCGAGCGTCACGAGACCGGTGCCGGCGCGCAGCTTCGCGATGTCGATGCCGCCCTCCTTCTCCGATCCCACGGTGAGAGGGAATTCCAGGGTCTTGCCGTCGTGCTGCAGGGTGATGTTCGCCATCGGACGATTCCTCTCAAGGGATGCGGTTGCCGTTCGGGAGCGGGAGGATACGCAAAGCGCCGCGGAGGTCCATGGGGTTCCGCACGCGCGACTTCAACCATTTTCCAGGGGTGGCGCGATGCCACACCCCGATCGGGTTGAAGCTCAGCCGGGGCCGCTGTTGGCCTCGGTCGGCACGATGACGAACACCTGGATGGTGTCGAGCACGGACGAGGCGCGCCCGAGCACCTCGATGGTGGCCCGGAAGAGCTGCGCCGCGCCGCTCGTGTTGCGGTGGAAGTCGTTGAAGAAGGTCACCTCGAAGGTGACCACCGTGGAGGGAGACACGTTGTAGAAGGTCGCGTCGTCGAAGCGGTCGAAGCCCGCGGGCGCGGCGGGCGTGCCCCGCAGCGGCACGATGCGCTGCATGAACTCGCTGGTCTGGCGCCCCGGGGCGAGGCGGGTCTCCATGGGGTCGCCGACGCCGCGGCGGGTGACGTCCTGCCGGGTGCCCTGCGCGAGCGTGGTGACGGCGGAGATGACGTTGGCGGCCACCGAGGAGGGCGAGCCGCGGAACGCGATGGGCATCCCGGCGCCGTCGAGGGTGCGCGAGTCGCGGGCCAGCGCGACGGCGTTGGTGTAGGTGGCGGTCGAGAGCACGTCGATGCCGATGAAGTAGGCCTCGCGCCGGCGAAACTCCGCCACGAGCTGGGCCCACGTCGCGGCCATCGGCACGCTCGAGTAGAAGTTGGTCGTCGGCATGGCGGTGCCGTTGTGCCAGTCGGCGTCGGAGAACAGCACGATGATGGGCACGCGCCCGGGGCGGAAGCAGCCCCACCCGAAGGCCGTCGCGTCGCCGCCGCAGTCCGCCGCGGTGGCCATCCGCGTGGGGGTGCCGCCGTACTGCGGCAGCCCGAAGCCCGAGAGCAGCGAGTGCATCGCGGCCACCTGCGACTCGGGCCCGTCGCCGCCGCCCGCGGCCGCCAGCCGGGTGGTGGCGTTCTGCGAGAGCATCGGGTTGGCGTCGAGGCGCTGGAGCACGCGCAGGGCGAAGTCGCCGCCGCCGTTGCCGAAATCGCGGTGCTCGGACATCCCGTAGCGCATGTCGGCGCCGGGCCCGATGGCGCGCACGATGCCCGGCACGATGGTGGTGCTCAGGGTGTTGCGCACCGCCGTGATCGTGCCGCTCATCGACCCCGTCGTGTCGACCAGGAACATGATGTCCGCGCTGCGGATGCGCGTGGAGAAGTCGAAGGAGCGCGTCTGCGGCCCCATCGGGTCCATGTGCGGAAGGGTCACGTAGAGCGAGCCCGCGGGGGGCCGGCTCATCGGGTCCGTCGGGCTGCTGCCCGCGGCGCTCTCGATGAGGTCGCCCACGCCGTCGCCGTCGGTGTCGGCGACGCAGGGGTTGCTGAGGGTGCGCGTGGCCTCCTCGCGGTCGGTGAGACCGTCGTTGTCCGAGTCGCGGTCGCGGTGGTTGGTGTACCCGTCGGCGTCGCAGTCATCGGGGAGGTCGCCGCACGTCAGCGCCGGCCGCGTGTCCGCGGTGAAGCCAGGGTAGCTGCGCCGCGCCTCGTCGGCGTCCGACACGCCGTCGTCGTCGCTGTCGACGTTCTGGTAGTCCGGCGGCGCGCTCGCCGTCATCGAGGTGTGCAGGAAGGGGGCGCCCTCGAGGTCGTCGGAAATACCGTCGCCGTCTTCGTCGCGGCAGGGGGCCGGGCCCGTGTCGACGCCGACGTCCACCACGAAGCCCACGTCCGCCCCGGCGTCGGGCAGCGCGC
The DNA here is from genome assembly GCA_903860995.1 of uncultured delta proteobacterium. Classification (GTDB taxonomy): domain Bacteria; phylum Myxococcota_A; class Polyangia; order Polyangiales; genus SCUS01. Next base: position 8,046 of record CAIOSS010000351.1, read on the forward strand.
CGACCTCGGGCGCACCCCCGTCGACCGCGCCGTCGCGGCCGTTGGGCGCATCGAGCCCGCCGGGCACGTCGCGCGCGCCAGGGACATCCACTCGCCCGGTGTCGCGCCGGGGCCCGGCGTCCCTCGCCCCCGCGTCCGGGGTACGGTCGGTCTAGTAGATCTCTTCAGGGGCGCAGGCCGACGCGGCGAGCGCGACGGCCAGGACGGTGCGGAGCTTCATCGGGGACTCCAGCGCCGCGTCCGGGAGGGCGTTGAGGGACGGCGGGCGCCCACACTCTATCTCCCCTCGCTCGGCGGCGACAATCGCCGACCGCCGAGCGCCGGGGCCGCCGTCAGGCGCGGGCGGGGTGCTGTGCGGCGGTGCGGCGGGCGAGCCCCACCGCGTCGTGCACGGTCAGGCCACAGTCGCCGGTGGAGACCAGGCCCTCGCGGCTCCAGCGCGACAGGGTGCGGATGGTCGTCTCGACCGTGGTGCCGACCAGGGCCGCGAGCTCGGCCCGCGTGAGCCGCAGGGGGATGAGCGTCGAGCCGTCTTCCATCTCGTCGCCGAAGCGCTCGCCGAGCTCCATCAGGGTGGTGGCGAGGCGCTCTTCGGCCGAGGCGGTGAAGAGCGCGAGCCGGCGGTTGGCCACCGCGCCCGAGCGCCCGAGGCCGACCGCCAGCGCGAGCGCCGCGGAGCCCGACTTCTCCAGCGCGGCCAGCATGACCTCGCGCGGCACCCGCACCACGATGGCCGCCTCGGTGAGCGCGAAGGCGTCGGCGTCATAACACCCGGCCTCGAGCGCCTCGGCGTCGCCGACGCTCTCCCCGGGGCCCGCCAGGCCGAGCACCAGGTCGCGCGAGTGGCCCCCCGGCATCAGCACCTTCACCAGGCCGAGGCCCACCAGCACGAAGCTGCTGGCCGCCTCGCCCGACCTCCAGACCGCCTCACCCCGGCGCAGCCGCTGCTGCGTGGCCGTCTTCGCGATTTCCTCCAGGGCGTCTCCCGTGATGCGAGAGAGAGCCGCGTGTCGTCGAAAGACCGATCGGACGTCCATGAGTTATGCCTCCAAAGTTCGGGATACCTGGAATACGTTGCAACGTATGGACCAGGGCTTCGGGGGCGCCTGATGTATTCCGGGGGGCCGCTCTTTTTCATGGCATTTCCATCGCGATCCTGGGCCCTCCCCAACCAGCCCGAAGCACGACACACCGGGCGTGGGGGTGCGCAGGAAGTATCATCCCCGCGACCCGGGCGCCCTGTGCGCGGGTCATCGACGCGCCGCGCCGAGCCTTGCGCCGCCGGGGCATCTGTTGCTACCGACGCGGTGTGAACCGTCGAAGCATCGCCCTCTCGCTCGCGTCCGTGGTGGCCACGCTCCTCGTGGGCTGCGGCGACGACAACGACCGTCTCCTCGACGCGGGGGCCGAAGACCTCGGGGTCATCGACGTCCCCGCGACGGACCTCGGCGCGACCGACGCCGGCCCGGCTGACACTGGCATCGATGTCGCGGTCGACCGCGGCGTGGCCCTCGACGTCACGCTCGACGCGCCCGCCGACGCGGGCCCGACGGACCTCGGAGCGGCCGACGGGGGGCCCGTCGACAGCGGCCCGGCGGACGCAGGGCGGGCCGATGCGGGTCCCGCGGACACCGGGCCCGCGGACACCGGGCCCGCGGACACCGGGCCCGCGGACACCGGGCCCGTGGACATCGGGCCCGTGGACGCGGGCAGCGCGCGCGGCACGCCGGTGATCGACGGCATCATCGGGAGCGACTGGCCCGCCGGGGCGATCGTCACGACCAACGCGGTGCCCTCGGAGTGGGGTCCGACGCTCAACGCGCTGCGCTCGGTGCGCGTCGCGTGGGACGCCGAGCGGCTCTACCTCGGCCTCGACGGGGTGGTCGAGGCGACCAACGCGATGATGGTGTTCATCGACCGCGACTACCTGCCGGGGATGAGCGCGACCGGCGTGACCGCGATCTCGACCCTCACCGACGGGATGGGATCGCTCGACAACTCCATCTCGTGCAACGTCACCGAGGCGCCGCTGGGCTTCGGCACCGACATGGTGTGGGGCACCCGCGGGATGCTCTCGAAGGCCGCCACGGACCTCAACGCCGCCATCGGCCTGCGCGACGTGAGCTGCGCCATGTGCAGCAACGACTTCCGCTGGACCTTGGGCGACACCGCCGTCTGCGTGGGCGGCGCCTCGCCCGCCTGCGAGGTGGCCATCCCCTGGAGCGCCCTCTACGCCGGCGCGCCGCCGCCCGTCCCGATGCTCGGGCTCTTCGTGCGCATCACCAACAGCGAGGGCAACAGCCTCGCCAACAACCAGTGCCTCCCGCAGCAGGGCACCGGCGACCCGCCCACCGCCGCGCGTCGCGTGCTGG
>CAIOSS010000352.1 GCA_903860995.1 uncultured delta proteobacterium
CCGCCATGCGTCACCCCCCCCTCGCGATCGGTTCGTTGGTCCTCGTGCTTGGCGCGCTTGCCAGCGTGGTGGTGGCGCAGCCCCGCCCACGCCCCGGGGTGCGCCCGGTGCGCGGCGACGCCGCCGTGGCCGCCGACGCCGCGACCGACGCCATGGTCTCGGGCGACGCCGCCAGCGCCGCGGTCGTCGAGGACGGAGGCGTGCGGGTGGGCGATGCGTCGATCCCGATGCGCCAGCTCGGCACGGGCACCGTCGTCCATTTCCCCGTGCCCGAGCAGCTCGCCCGCACCGCGGTGCCCGTGTTCGCGCAGATTCGCTCCACCGCCCCCATCGACCACGTCTCGCTCTTCTACCGGGGCGTCGGCGCGCGGCGCTTCACCGAGGTCCGCATGCCCGCCATCGGCCAGCAGTTCCGCCTGCCGGCGGGCTATGGCGCGATGATCCCCTGCGACGACATCTTCCCGCCGCGGCTCGAGTACTATGTGCAGGCCATCGACTCGTCGGGCGCGCCCAATGGTGGCGCGGGCACCGCCGACGAGCCCGTGCAGGTCGCCATCGTCGAGCGCCGCGCCTTCGCCGCGCCGACGCTCCCCGGGCAGCCTCCCCCCCGCACCTGCGGCTCGCTCGCGGTCACGGCCACCGTGCGCGACGCGGGCAGCGGCCCCGCCGTGGTCGAGCGCGGCACCGCCGACCTCGGCGAGCCCTGCCGCTCCAACAACGAGTGCCGCCGCGGCCTGCGCTGCGGCCTCAACCACCAGTGCGTCTTCGATCGCTAGCGTTGCCAGTCTGGCAACGGCCCTCCGCGATGACCCGTACCCCCCCTGCCAGTTCGGCAACCGTCGCCCCCGACGGCGCCCCCCGCTCCCCCGCGGAGACCGGGGAATTCAGCGCGCACCCCGGTGGCACGGGCAGCGCATAGGGAACCCCACCGATGGCTCGCTGGCTCAACAACCTCGAAGGGGTGCTTCGTCGCTACCCCTGGGTGATCCCGCTGGGGGCGCTGGTTCCGTGCGCGTACTTCGCTGCGCGCGGCACCAACGACCTCGTCGCGGCGCGCCTCTTCGCCGCCGACACCGACTCCCTGGCGCGGGCGCTCCCCGGCGCGGCTGCCATCGCGGCCGCGAGCGAGCCCGAGGCCAACCACCATGTCCGCGACCGCGCGGCGATCATCCACCGCAACATCTTCGACTCCGACGCGGGCTGCCTCGACTGCGACGCCGGCCCCGCCGACGCGGGGGCCGAGGCCGACGCAGGGGGCCCGCCGGTCGATGAGGTCGTGTATCCGCCGGAGGCCTGCTACCCCGCGCCCCCCGCCGACGGGCGCGTACGCCCGGGGCCCTGCGAGACCACCGCGAAGATCGTCGGCGCGGTGCAGAGCGACGACATCCTGTGGTCCTTCGTGCTGGTGCAGTCCGCCCCCAACGGCCCGGCGATGCCGTACCGCTTCGGCTCGACGCTCGACAACCGCAACGTCTCCACCATCTCCTGGTGCCAGGCCCTCGGGGCCTACGTGCTGCTGCGCCCGCCCGGCGGCCAGCGCTGCTTCCTCGCGCAGAACATGCCCCCGCGCAACGCCCCACCCGCCCCCGCGGCGCCCGTGGCCGCGGCCCACACCCCCGCCGAGGGCGGCGCGCTCGGCGGCGTGCTCGAGGGCATCGAGCGCGTGAGCGCCAACGAGTACAACGTCCGGCGCAGCACCGTCGACCGCATCCTGGAGAGCCAGGCCGAGCTCATGCGCACCACCCGCATCATGCCGGTCGACCAGGGCGGGCGCGTCATCGGCGTGCAGCTCTTCGGCGTGCGCGGCAACTCCCTGCTCGGGCGCCTGGGCATGCAGAACGGCGACGTCCTCAACCGCATCAACGGCCTCGACATCGGCTCCCCCGACCGCGCGCTGGAGGCCTACTCGCGCCTCCGCACGAGCGACAACCTGCAGGTGTCCGTCACCCGTAACGGACAGCCCGTCAACATCGACTTCCACATCCGCTGAGCCAAGCAATGACCCGCCGATCATCGACCGCCCTGCCTCCGCTCCTCGCGCTCTGCGCCGCGCTCGCTGTCGTCCTGGCGCACGCCGCGGTCGCCCTCGCGCAGCCCGCCCCCACGGCCCCGACCCCGGTACGAACGCGCCGCGACCGGCTCAACCCCGCCGCGGTCGTGGTGCCCGGCGCCGCACCCATGGTGGCCGCGCCCGTCGCCGCCCCGACGGCCCGTCCAGCGGCCCCCGTCGCGGCGCCCGCGGTGCCGACGGCGCGCCCCAACGCCCCCGCCCAGGTGGTCGCCCCGCAGCCGGGCATCACCTCGGTCATCGGCGCGGCGGGGGCCAACCCCAACATGCACGAGTTCGATGCGGGCATGGAGTACCAGGCCCTGCCGCCGGGGGCGCGCATCACGTTCAACCTCCAGGACGCCGACCTGCCCGACCTCATCCGGGCCATCGGCAACA
>CAIOSS010000353.1 GCA_903860995.1 uncultured delta proteobacterium
AGCGCCGCCTCGAAGGCCGCCCGCGCCGCGGCCGCGTCGCCGGTCGCCACGAGCGCGTCGCCCATCGCCGTCAGCGCTTCGGGCCACTGCAGGCGGTCGGCCATGGCGCGGCGCAGCAGCGGCAGCGCCTCGGCTGCGTTGCCCCGACGGCGCAGCAGGAACTGCCCCAGGGCCAGCGCCGACTGCGGGTCCGTCGGGTCGGCCGCGACCGCGCGCCGGTACGCCGCCTCGGCGTCGTCGAGCCGCTGGGCGACCTCCGCCACCGCGCCGAGCCCGAGCTGCGGTTCGGGGCGCTCGGGCATCGCCTGCGCCGCCTCCCGGTACGCCGTCTCCGCCGCCGCGGGGTCGGACGCCATCCGCCGCGCGTCCCCCGTGGCGAGCAGGAGCTCCGCCTCGCCAGCGCTCATCGAGCGGGCGGCGTCGAGCTCGCGGTCGGCGAGCGCCACCCGGTGCCACACCAGGTAGGCCCGCGCGAGGCACACCCGCCGGCGCTGACCCGCCGGGATCGCGTTGCACGCGGCCTGCGCGGGGCGGTAGGCGCCCTGGTCGATGCGCACCCGCGCGGCCTCCCACCGGGCATCGGCGCGCAGCGCCGGGTCGCGCACGCCGTTGAGCACCCGCATGGCCTCGTCGAAGCGCCCGGCGCGGCGCAGGGCGCGGCCGAGCGCGAGGGCGCCGGAGGGCGTGGAGGCGCCGGCGCGCAGCGCGGGGAGGGAGGTCTCCTGCGCGGAGGCGAGCGCGGGGAGGAGGGACAGCGCGGCGACAAGGAAGGAGGTCTTCATGGCTGGGTTGGATACCGATTGGGGTTCAGGGGGTTTTAGGTCCGGCGCGGTGAGACGAGGCCGTCGCGCAGGATCATCACTCCGCCGACCGGAAGCATGGCGTGGAGCAGCGCGTCGCTCGGATGGACGAGCAGCGGCACGGCGCAGCCGCCGAGGAAGGTCGCGTCCCAGCCGCCGTCGCCGAGGCCCAGAGCCGGGGGCCACGCGCCCACGGCTTGCAGCGCGTCGACCTTTCCGCCGTGCAGCGGTATCGGGCGCGCGAGCGACGGGAGCACCCGGTCCCCCTCGGCGCGCAGGGTCGCGCCAGAGACCGTGGCGTGGGCGATGCCCGCGCGCCGGAGCGTGTTCGTGACCGCCGCCCCGAGGCTGCCGGTGACCACGTGGACCGGGACGCCCGCCCGAGCCGCCTCCTCGACGATCACCCGCACGGCCGGGCGGATGCGCGCCGCGACGCGCGCGGCGACGAGGTCGAGCAGGGCGTCGAGCTCATCGCGGGTGCGGTCGCCGAGCACCTCGGACTGGATCTGGCAGATGCGCTCGATGCTCACCTCGCCCGCGCGGTACGCGGCGATGAGCGCGAGGGCGAGCTCGCGGAGGTCGCTCGGGCAACGGTCGCCGAAGACCTCCCGCGCACCGTCGCGCAGGCCCGCGAGCGCGAGCGGCCCGACCGGGTGATGCGAGAGGGCCTCGACGAAGAGGTCGTCGCCGATGTCCCCCTCCCAGAGGGTCCCGTCGGCGTCGGTCGCGATCACCGGGCGGTGCGGCGGGGCGATCGCGCCGGCGGCGTGCACCATCTCGCGCAGCAGGCGCTCGTGGGCGGCGCTCACAGCCGACCCCCGAGGCCCACCCAGGCGCCGTCGGCGTAGGGCCGCCCGGACACCGTGATCGCGACCGGCGCGCGGCGCGCCCGCAGCCCGTCGACGAGCAGGAACACCCCGCCCGCGATCGCCGCCGCGCCCGCCGCGACGAGCACCGCGTCCCGCGCCGTGGCCGTGTAGACCTCTTCGCGGCCGTTATCGAGCACCGCCGACTGGGCCCCGTCCTGGGCGACCGCCACGAGGCCGATGGTGAGCGCGGTCGCTCCCCCGGCGGCCAATACACCACCCAGTATGGCCTCGATCGGGCGCCGTCGGGTGACCCACCGCGGGCGCGGCGGCGCCACGGGCGGGGGCGGCGCGGTGACCGCCGGGGCGGGCGTCGACTCGACGATGGGGGTCGGCGCCGCGGGGGCCGCCACCGGGGGGATCTCCGACAGCAGCGTGCGCGCGGCGACGCGGGCCATGGCGACCGCGTCGTCCCAGTTGGCGACGACCTCCTGCGCCCGCTGCTCACCTCGCACGACCCCCTGGGCGTCGAGCCACCGCAGCGCGAGCGAGAGCTCCCGGTGCCTCCCGCGGGCGATGGACACCAGCACCACGCCGCGCGCGCGCAGCGGCGTGAGCAGCGCCGAGGCGCACTCGGCGGCGTCGCAGGTGAGCCCCGCGGGCGAGAGCGTCTCGACCCGGGCGTGGGTGTCCGACGCGCGGAGCACCTCGGGCTGCCCGGTGGCGAGCACCTCCGCGACGGCGTCGGCGAGGCGGAGGCGATCGGCCGTGGGGATGGGCCGGTCACCGCGGGGGGTGGCCGTGTGCACCACGAGCGGGTCGGCCGATGCGGCGAGCGGACACAACCAGAGCAGGGCGGCGAGGGCGGGGCGCTTCACGCCGACGTTCTACCGCGCGTCGCGCCCCAACCGGAAGCGGATGACCGCCCCGGCGGCGCGCACCTTCAGCGCCGCCCGCCCGGGTTGCCGTTGCGGAGCTGCCGCAGGCGTTCGGCCTTGGCGGCCTTGCGGGCGGCGACGTCCTCGACCTCGGGCACCTCGACGCGCACCTCCCCTTCGCCGGAGCATCGCGCCTGGCAGGCGAGGCGCAGCCCGACGATCTTGGCGATGGACCCGAGGTGGTTGATCTCCTCCTGACAAATGGGGCTGAGCTGCTCCTTGCCGTGCTGCACGGTGAGCTTGCAGAGCCCGCAGGTGGCGACGCCGCCGCAGGAGGTCGCGATGGGGTGGCCGGCGTCCTGGAGCACCACGAGCAGCGACGCGCCCGCGGCGGCGACGACGACGCGCTCGGTGCCGGCGATGGCGATTCGGGTCATGGCGTGCGACCTGACATGGGGGGCGGC